>DASZHK010000161.1:0-21689 GCA_035937905.1 Acidimicrobiales bacterium | reverse complement strand
GACGAAGCGTCTCGCCGTGAAGAATCTGATCTACATCCTTGGTCGACTCGCGCGATTTGACGACGCGCTCGTTCAAGTCAAGGTGCTGCGCGATATGTCAATGAGCCAGATGGCCGCTGACGTAGCTGAGGGGACGCTCCGGATCTCCATGGGCGATGCTCAGTCGGGCCTCTCACTGCTCGCACGAGTTCCTGAACGCGGTCGCGATGACGATGGCATGGAGTATTCGGCCCACATGCTCTCCGCGATGCGCGCCGACGCGATGGCGTCGCTCGGCCGTCACGGAGAGGCTGCAGACCTCGTACTGGACACCGTTCGAAGCGCGGGCGTGCTGGAAGCGGACCTCGGTGAGTTGACTCGGTGGCTGACGAAGGCGCAGCGACCACTGACTGAGATCGCCGACGCCCTCGACGTTGATGATCTTCTCCCGATTCTCGGTAGGGTCTTGCGGCAACCGCCGATCGTGGCTGACGAAATACTTGAGGGCGTGTGGTCGAAGTTTCGCGATCAAATCGAACCACTAGCGGCAGCCAGCAGGGTCGCCCCGCGGCTGGGCATCGCGAGAGCCCTTGTCTGGTCATCGCGGCTTCGCGCACGGGGCCTCGCGGCGTCGTGTCCTCTCGTCGCCATAGCGAAGAATGCCGCGCTCGACGCGAGAGTGCGAATTCTCGCGGGCGCAGCGGCGTTCGGGAGTTTTGGTGAGCGCGCCGTCGTGAACGCCGTGCACGAAGCTCGCGGCCAGTTGACGCCAGCGGCACTGCTCCAGTCGACACTTGATATAGCAAAGCTCGCCCCGGGACTTCTCGAAGCCACCCACGTTGAAGCCCCAGTCATTGCCGAGACGGTTCAATCAACGAACTCGCGGCGTCTGGAGCGAAGTCGTCCGAGGTCGATGACGTCGACCTTGCCGGTCGCGGCTCCGGTGGCGTCGGTCGCTCGTCGCGGTGGCGTCAACATCGTTGGTCCCTTTGAAAGTATTGACGTCCAAGGAATTATTGCGCGCACGTTGACGCGCACCCTTCGAAGCCACGGCGTCACCGTCTCGACGACGACCTATCGCTCGGACGGTCGAAACGAACCTCTCCAATGGCGACACGAGGATGAAGGCGACCATCCCTTTGACACGACCCTGCTCGTCATTGCTCCGAGTGAAGTCACGAACTTCGTTGTGGAAAATGGTGCGGCGGCGTTCGAGAATCGCTACATCGTCGGCGTATGGCTGTGTGACTATGAGCGTCCCTCGGAGATCATGAGTACGACAGCTCAGATGGTGCACGAGATATGGGTGCCGTCAGACTTCAGTGCTCGCGCCATTGCCCAGGCGACGACGAGTCGCGTCACGCGAGTGCCTATTGCGACAGTGGCGGAGTTCTCCGATGGATTGACCCTCGGCCTGGGTGAGGAATTTAGCTTTCTGGCCAGTGTTGATTACGAGGATGGATACGAACGACAGAACCCCGGGGGTGTTGTCGACGCGTTTCGCATGGCGTTTCAACCCGGTGAGGGGCCGAGACTCTTCGTCAGTGCCGCGCACGCGGATCGCTACCCAGCAGAGCATGGTCACTTACTTGAACTGGCCGCGGGCCGTGCCGACATTACGGTGCTGAAGGACGATCTCACCGGGCCCGGGCGACTGCTTATCGAACACGGTGCGGGGGACTCGTGCTTCGTCTCGCTGCACCGAAGCGAGGGCACCGGTCTCCTCCTAGCACTCGCCATGAATCGTGGTATTCCGACCATCGTCACGCGTCACTCCTTCAGCGCTGAGTTGCAGGGTGAGCGAGACAGCTTTCAGATTCCCTACGTGTCACAGCCGGTCCCTTGGAGCGAGCGCAGTTGCTTGCCAGGGGGGCAGTGGGCCGAACCAGACCTCGACGAGGCGGCGAAAGCCATGCGCCTGGTCGTTGAGCAACCCAAGCTGGCCACACTGAAGGCGCGACGCGCAAAAGTCCGCGATCGTCGTCAGTTCTCTACTTCTCAGTCCGCCAAAGTCATGAAGGAGCGGATGTTCGACATCGATCAACGACGTCATGGCGACACGGTTTCAACGCTCGAGAGCGCGCGAACGAGCGTCTTCAGCACGCGTTGAGAAAACTCGAATCGACCTCTCAACTCTTTTACGAGGTGGTCCGTAGTTGTTGATGGAGCAGGGAAGCTCCTTCTTCTCTCGAGAAGAAACTATGTCAACAGGAGGACAGAATCATGTCAGGATTATTGATTAACTACAACGCCGCGGCTGTTAACTCGTATAACAACCTCGACGCCACGAACAGTGCACTGGCGAACGCAGTGGGTCAGCTCTCGTCGGGTCTGCAGATTCAAACCGCTGCAGACAACCCCGCGGGATACGTCATCGGTCAGTATCTTCAAGAGGAATCGAACGGATACACCCAGGCCATCAGCAACACGCAAAACGCTGTCTCGGTGCTTCAAACCGCTCAGGGCGCTCTTGGTCAGGAAGCGGCAGTGTTGCAGACCATGAACGCGCTGGCGACACAGGCCGCCAACGGCGGTGTGCAAGACGTCAACACGTTGGCGGCAGCACAAGCGGAGTTCGCTTCCATGCAGGCCGAGCTTGACCAGATTGCGGGTAGCACCCAGTACGGTTCAACGCCTCTGTTGGGTGGAACGTACGCGGGTGAGACGTTCCAGGTCGGTCCGTACAACTCAGCGAGTGACCAGATCGTCATCACGATTGCTGGTTCAACGTCAACCCTCTTGGGCGTCAGCACGACGGCTGCGAGCATCGGCACCGTTGCCGCTGCCGAAGCCGCGATGACCGCGGTGCAGGCGGCGATCACGTCGGTGGCGAAGCAGGCATCAGCAGTTGGTGCGACGCAGAACCAGGTCACCTCCCTGGCGTCGAACTTGACCACCGCGCAGCAGAACATCCAGGCGGCGAACGCCAACTTGGTGGACGTGAACGTGGCAGCCGAGACAACGACCTTTGCCTCAGATCAGATTCTGATGCAGGGCGGTGTCGCGATTCTGGCTCAAGTCCAGCAGCTGCCGAGTCTCGCCGTCAAACTGATGTAGTCATGAGGATTTCCGGGGTCGTGAATTCCGGATACTCACTCCCTACGCTGACGCGTGCGTCTCGATCTGTCCGCCAGATTCGAGACGCACGCGTCAGACGGGACTACTACGAGTCAACCCTGCATCGAAGACGAAAGTTGAGGTACCCGTAATGTCGCTTTCTTCCGTCAGTTTTAGCGGTCTTGAATCGGGAATGAATACCTCCGCGATCATCACCGCCGAGATGGCTATCTACAAAATGCCACTCACCAATCTTCAGAGCGAACAGACGTCGCTGAATACCCAGTACTCGGACCTCCAAGCAATCAATTCGCAGATGCTCACGCTCCAGAGCGCGGCGAACGCACTTTCCAATCCCATCGCGTACGACCAGGCGTATTCGGCGACTTCGTCGAACACGTCCATTGCCACCGGGACGATCACGGGTGGCACCAACGCAGGATCAATCACCCTCGCCGTCGAGCAGCTCGCCACAGGTTCGACACAGATCTCTTCTGGCACCGTCGCCTCAACGGTGGACGTCGTGGCGTCGGGCACCCTGATCGTCTCTTCGGGAGGAACCCCCCTCGGCATTACCTCACTTGGCGCCGGCACCGGCCTATCGGTCGGCTCGCACACGATAAAGGTCACCCAGGCCTCGTCGGGCGCCACGGCGTCGGGCACCACGACGCTCGCGAGCACGACGATCACGTCCGGAAACAATCAAATCAACGTGACGATCAATGGAACGCCGACGACCGTCATAATTCCGCCCGGCACGTACACCCCCGCGCAACTCGCGACCGCGATCTCGCAGGCTTCGAGCGGAGCGTTGAAAGCAACGGTGAATTCGAGTGCACAACTATCGATCGCGACGACCCAACAGGGCTCAAGTGCGTCGCTCCAGCTCACGGGCGGCTCCGCGCTGAGCGCACTCGGACTCACGGCCGGGTCCGCCGTCAACGGTGTCGACGGTGTGATCAACGTTGACGGGACGTCGACGACGGTGTCCACCATCTCCGGAACCGGTACGACGCAAGTGACGCTGAGCTCAGGTACCGGGGGCACGCTGAGCGTGTCCATCGCGGGTGGGCTGAGCACCGGGAGCGTGACGGCCCAAAACGTCTCGGTCGGTGACGGCTCTCTCTCGTCGGTCGTGTCGGCCATCAATAGTGCGCACGCCGGCGTCACTGCGACCTCCTTGCAAGTCGGGGTCAACCAATACGCCCTGGAAGTCACGTCGCAAAATACGGGTGTTGCGGCGTCGTCTTCCTTCGACCCACTCGCCTTCTCGGGGTCGTCGCTTGGGACGTTGCAGACGTCAACGGCCGCCCAAGACGCCATAGTCTCGGTGGGCGGGACCGGTGGCTACCAGGTGACGTCGGCCACGAACACGGTGAAGGGTCTCCTTCCTGGACTCAGCGTCAATCTGGCGCAAGTGAGCGCGACGCCCGTCACGCTCAGCGTGTCGCCCGATGGCTCACAGATGGTGACCCAGGTAACGGCACTCGTGAACGCAGCGAATCAGGTCCTTTCCTCAATCACTGCGGACACGACGCTCAACAAATCGGCCAACACCATTGGGGCGCTCAACAGCTCGTCGTCGACGTTGAACTTGCTCGCTCAGCAAGTTCTCTCCATCGTCGGAGGCGCCGTCGGTACGTCGGCCGTCGGCTCTGACGGCACCGTGGGAGAGTCCGCCGGATTAGCCATCACGAAAACGGGCTCGATCACGTTTAATTCGACGGCCTTCGTGGCGGCGTACGACGCCAATCCCTCGGGGGTTCAATCGATGTTCACGGAAGGCGGATCCTTCTCCCCATCGAGTTCAACCTATAACGGCCAGTTGAGCGTCGCCGGCGCTACTGACTCAACGAAGCCTGGTGTCTATAACGTTTCGATCAGTCAGTCGGCCGCCCAGGCGATCGACGTCGGGTCAGCGACGTTCACGGCCCCCACGTCGACCTTGGCGTCGGCGGAGACGTACACGATCGCGTCGGGGACGATCACGGCGACGTACGCCGCGAGTGCCGGTGAAAGCGTGTCGAACGTCATTGCCGGCCTCAACGGCGCACTCGCGTCCGCCGGCATTGCGTCATCGGCCTCGCTCTCGGGCGTCGCTGGAACCTTGCAAGTGAAGCTGAGTTCGGCCGGCTACGGAGCGGGCTCGACGTTCAACGTCACCGCGTCGGGCGGCGATCAACTGGGACTCACCACCGCCGGGACCACGTACGCCGGCACCGACGTGGTCGGCACCATTGACGGACAGGCCGCGACGGGCGTAGGACAGATCTTGTCCTTGACCTCGCCAGGTGACGCCGCTGACGGACTGAACCTCGTCATCACGACCCCCGGCATCACGACGTCGACGTCACTCGGCACCGTCAACTACAAACCCGGCCTCGCCCAAGGACTCGCGAACTTCGCCCAGCTGGCGAGTGTGGGTCCCAATGCGCAGATCCCCACCATGATCGCCGGTCTCAACAACACGCTCAATAACGTCGCTGGTCAGATCGCCTTGCAAAACCAGCTTGTCGCGACGCAACAAGCGACGCTGACGACCGAGTTCACGAACATGGAAAAGATGATGACGAAACTCAAGTCCACGAGCAGTTTCTTAAGTAGCTCCTCGGCCGCCGGATCCGCTGCCTCTTCGTCGTCGTCCACCCCAAGTCCCACCAGCAGCGCCTCGACGACAAGTGGCAGCTCGTCGACGACGCCAGGCGGGTAAGGAGAACCTATGTCGTCGCGCACTCCCGCCTCCGCCTATCAAGAACAAGCGGTCACGACCGCCAACGGCCCCCAACTTCTGCTCATGCTCTGTGATCGACTGGCCGTCGACATCGCTCGGGCTGACGCGGCCATGGAGTCGAGGGACTTCAAAACCACGAACGAAAGTCTGCAGCACGCTCAGCAAATCGTTCGAATGCTCCGACTATCCCTGAATCCCGACGGGTTTCGCGGCGGTCAAGAGTTGTTGGCGGTGTACGTCTTCCTTGAGAACCACCTCATCAAGGCCAACCTCGAGAAGAGTGTCGACGTGGTGCGCGAGTGCGCCACGTTGGTCCACCCGATCCACGAGGCGTGGCGAAGGGCCGTGAGCGAGAGTGAGAGAACCAATGGCCGCACCAACGTGGGATGAGTACCTGAGCGAAACGGCGGAGTTCCTGACACTGGCGCGCCGGGCTCTCGACGTCGGCTCGGCGGTACCAGACCCACCGACGCACCCGGTGGGCGCCGTGCCCGACGATCGACTCGACGAGTGTCGGCGATTGGTGCTTGGTATCGAACAGCTGAGTTCAGAAGTAGGGGGCCGTATGGCACAGATTGAAAAGCGTCTCGCCGCAATGCCGCGGATCGCGCACCAGGGACGAAACCTCCCGTACTTCATCGACACGCCCCTCTAGGAAAGCGAACGAGCTCGTTTCACCACGAAGTACTCACGCAAAGATTCTTTAGGACCCCTCTCAACTCCCTGGGAGCGCGGGCCGTAGATACTCGCGAGCAAGGAATGCTCAAAAATCGGCCAGGACGGCAGTCACCCTAGAAACAGGGAGGAGTACTGCAGTGGCCGACGCCGCACAGTCAATCGGAGTCCTGCAATTTGCCCTCGACGCCGTGGTCGAACAGCAACAGGTCATCGCGAACAACATCGCCAATCTGAATACGCCGGGCTACCAAGCCAGCCAGGTGACCTTCGAGTCCTCGCTAGCCCAAGCTCTCCAAAACGGTGGTGCGGCGAGTGCCGTCACCTCACCCGAGGGTCTCGCCTCAGCGTCGGACGGCAACAACGTCTCGCTTCCGACCGAGACGACGTACCTCGAAGAGAACAATCTGATGAACCAGACCGTCGACAACGCGCTGAGCAGCCAGTTCACGATGCTCTCCAACGCGATGACCGCCTAGGAGGATTGATGAGCTCAATTTGGAGTGCGGTCGACATCGCCGGATCCGGGGCCAGTGTGGATCAGACGTGGATCGACACCATTGGCGGCAACGTCGCCAACATGAACGACGCGGTCACGCCGGGCCAAAAGGTGTACCAAGCCCAGTACGTCGAGGCGGGGGAACAACTCAGCTCGAGTGGCGCGGGCAACGGTGTGCAAGTGGACTCCATTCAATTGGGTCCCGCGGCCGGTCAACTCGAATACCAACCGAGTAATCCAGTAGCGAACGCGCAGGGAGAGATCGCGGTTCCCGTAGTCGACCTCGGAGGTCAGTTGACCGATCTCATTCAAGCCCAAGCCTCCTATCAAGCCAACGCTGAGATCCTTTCCAACGCCAAGACCGCGTACCAGTCAATCCTGAACATCAAGGCCTGACGATGATCCCCGCGATTCCTCCCATTCCACCCGTGAGTGCCGCGGGAGCGGGAGCGGGCGTCGCTCCGGGCGCCGGCGCCGGCGCCGGCGCTGGCGTCGGGGCGTCGTCGTCTGGTTCGTTCACGAACATCCTGGGCAACGCGATCGATTCGCTCAACAGCGTGACCAACAACGCGACGAATATTTCGCTCCAGGCCGCCGCAGGGAGTGCGACCGTCGCTGACGCGACGGTCGCGTCCACCGAAGCCACGCTCGCGACCCAACTCACCAGTACCGTCACCACCAAGGCGGTGCAAGCCTTGAACTCGATCCTCAACATGCAGCTGTAGGACGATGGCGCTCATTCCCTTTAACACCGAAGCGCTGCAGGGCGTTCGTTCTCGCGCTCGATCGGTGCTCGCGGGTTTCACGCTCGGTCAAAAATTCATGAGCGCCCTCGCTCTCGTTGTCCTCGTCGTGGCGGCGGGCGTCTTCATGCACGTGGAGTCCCAGCCCAACTATCAGCCGCTCTTTACGAACGTGCAGAGCGCTGACGCGGGCGCGATCACCGCGCAGCTCACGACCGCGAAAGTGCCGTTCCAGCTCACGAACGGCGGTTCGACGATCCTCGTGCCGGCGAACGACGTCAACACTGAGCGCGTGGCACTCGCCGAGCAGGGTCTGCCCGGTTCGGGGACCGTCGGTTTCACCAACTTGGAGAAAAGTGGCGTCACGACCTCGCAGTTCGTCCAACAGATCGAGTACCAACAGGCGCTCGAGGGCCAACTCCAACAGACCATCGAGTCCATCCAAGGTGTTCAAACGGCGCAGGTCAGCCTCGTCGTTCCTCAGCAAAGTGACTTCGCTGTGGGTACTCAGCAGACGACGACCGCGTCGATCCTCGTCAATCTTGCGCCGGGTACGACGCTGACGTCCACGCAAGTACAGGCAATTGAGCACCTGGCGGCCTCGTCGACGCCGGGTCTCTCGGTCTCGAACGTGACGGTCGTCGACAACCGCGGTGACGTACTCTCGTCGGCTGGCGCGTCGACCGGAACGACGGGGGCGTCGGACCGAAGTCAAACCGCGAGCTACGACACGCAGCTATCGAGTTCGCTGCAAAGTTTGCTCAACCGGGTCGTTGGCGTTGGCAACTCGGCGGTGTCGGTGCACGCACTGTTGAACTTCAACCAACAGAGCACGACCACCAAAGGCATTCAAACCAACGCCCAAGGTTTACCGGTGACGGCCCAGACGAGCACCAACACGTCGAGCCAGACCTACAGCGGTACGGGCACGCCACCCTCGGGCGTCCTCGGCGCGGGTCAGACGACGACCAACGGTGCGGGCAAGTACACGAACACGAGCACGCAGGTCACGAACGCGGTCGGTCAAGTCACCCAGACGGTGAAGCAGGCCCCGGGGCAAGTAGTGACGACCTCCATCGCGGTCCTTCTCAACTCCAACGCGAAACCTAAGGCCAGCGCGAAGAAGATCCAGGCCATCGTGGCGGCAGCCGCCGGTCTCAACACCGCCAACGGTGATCAACTCGTCGTGACGGCGATGCCCTTCGCCAAGACGGTGGCGACGCCGGCACTCGGATCGGGATCGAGTAGTCAGTTGACGCAACTACTCGAACACGGCGGCGAAGTCGCGGGCCTGGTCTTGTTGCTCGCGGCCATGTCGTACTTCGCCCTTCGTGCGTCACGACGTTCGTCGTACGACGAAGTGAACGTGGCGGAACTGACGAGCTCCACGTCGAGAGCACTCGGCTTTGGCGACGAGTCACTGCCCCTTGGAGAACAGTCGCACGGCACTCGCCAACAGCTACCAGAGATTTCAAGTGATGCCGTCCTCGCGCAAGTGAACTCCTACATAGAACAGCGGCCAGCTGAAGTGGCGCGGTTGCTGCGCGCGTGGGCTAACGAGGGTAGGGAGTCCTCGTGAGCTCCATGAACGAGCCACTCGACTCCACGATGGTCCCGAATCCGCCCAGCAAAGCGGAGACGAACGTCATCGTCGTGCCGGTGACTGCGTCGATGACGAAAAATGAGTCCGCGTACAGCCGTCCGCCAACGAATCTGAGCGGTCGCCAGAAGGTGGCGGTGATCCTGGCGCACCTTGGTGCTCATCGCGCAGCACCAGTCTTGAAAGAACTCTCCGACGATGAGGCGATCTCTCTGACCAAGGAGATGGTCGGGTTGCCGTCGGTTTCGAGCGCTGAGGTCATCGACGTACTGGCCGAATTCATGGACCGCGTGAGCCAACCAGAGTCAGTCGGCCAAGGGGGACTCAA
The DNA here is from genome assembly GCA_035937905.1 of Acidimicrobiales bacterium. Lineage (GTDB taxonomy): Bacteria > Actinomycetota > Acidimicrobiia > Acidimicrobiales > RAAP-2 > RAAP-2. The sequence continues at coordinate 12,077 of DASZHK010000161.1, read as the reverse complement.
AATGGCCAAAGAGTTCCTCTCGGAACGACTAGGTCAGGCGCGCGCGCAGGAGATCATGGACCAGATCGAAGGTCAGCACGCGACCGGTCCTCTGTCGGGTCTCCTTCGAGTCGACCCCCAGCAGGCACTCGCGGTCCTCGGCGCACAACAACCGCAGGTCGTTGCGGTGCTGTTGGCGTATTTGCCGCCCGAAGACGCCGCGAGTCTCTTGAGCGCACTTGAACCGGCGTTTCGAGTGAAAGTGGCAAAGCGAATCGCCCAACTCACTCGAGTCGATCCGGTGGCGGTGCGTCAAGCGACGACGCTCCTCGTTGGCAAACTGCGCAACTCAGAGTCGAGTGGGCCCACGACGCTCGCCGGTGGCACGGCGGTGATGGCTGAGATCTTGAATCACTCTGATCGCACCATCGAGCAACAAGTACTCAGTGAACTCGAGCAAGACGATCAGGCACTCGCCGAACAGATTCGCTCCAAGCTCTTCACCTTCGACGACGTCCTTCGCCTCGACGAAAAAGCCCTTCAGCACATCTTTCGTCGCCTCGACGCGCCCACCATCGCACTGGCGATACGAGAACCAAGTCTTTCACCCGAGTCCCTCGCGAAGATCCGCTCGAACCTCTCTGAGCGCGTCAACACCATGGTCGATGAAGAGATTGAAGTCACGGGCACGGTGCGTGGCGCTCAGATCAACGCCGCCCAGGCGCAGATCGTGCGCATGGCGCGTCAACTCGACGTCGAAGGAGTCATCGTCATCGCCAGGGACAATGAGGTCGTCGGATGAGCTCGTTCGACCTCTCCGACTCGCCGGCCTCGTCGGGGAGAGGACTGCGCCGATTGGAGCACGCGAGCGTCGTGCCCGTGGCGTACCGGAACCGAGAATCCAACGACGAAGTTGAATCGGTCGAGTCGTCTCGAGCCCAGGCCGTTCGCGACGGCTACGTCGACGGATTTGCCGATGGCCAAGCGCGCGCCGAAGTTGAGGCGCGGCGCGTGAGGGAAGTGGACGCACGCAGATTCGAAACGGCCCTCGCGGCGCTCGGTCAAGCGGTTGAGCGTGCGCAAGAGGAAGATCAGCTGCGTCGCGGCGAACTTCAAACGACGGCGTCGCAACTCGTCTTCGCACTATTAGAAGAACTTCTGTCCCGAGAGATTGCCTTGGCGGTCAATCCAGGTCGCGAAGCTATTACACGAGCGCTCTCTCTCGACAAGGGTCGGGAGCCGGCGACGGTTCACCTGAACCCCGAGGACCTTGCGACCCTCGGCGACGTTAACGACATCGTCGTAGGTCGCGAACTGAACGTGGTCGCTGACGCCTCGGTCGAGCCTGGTGGCGCACTCATTGAAATCGGGCGGGTGGTGCTTGATGGACAGTTGCGCACGGCACTCGAACGGGTACGAAAGGTACTCCTACCTTCCACGCAACCTCTGGCGAACGTGAGTGGGTTATGACCGGACTCTTGGAAGCGTTCGTTCAACCGGCACTTGACGCGGCTCGCCCGCAACGCTACGGACAGGTCATCCAAATGGTGGGCATGTCCATTGAGGTGAGTGGCGTTCACGCGGCCATAGGCGACGGCGTGGTGTTGATGCTCCCCGCCGAAGAGGTGTACGCCGAAGTGGTCGCGCTGCGCGACGATCGTGTTGTCTGTCTCGCGCTCGGCGAGACGCACGGACTTCGCGTCGGCACCAAGGTGCTCTCGCTCGAGGGCCCGTTGACGATTCGCGTCGGTGCGGACCTGCTTGGCCGTGTTCTTGATGGCATCGGTCGGCCGATGGACGAAGGTTCGCCGATCATCGGTGCCGAGGTATCGGTGCAGGGCGTGCCGCCGCACCCACTGCGTCGTGGCATGGTGACTGAGCAACTCGGTCTCGGCGTGAAAGTGATCGATGGACTGATTCCCTGTGGCAAGGGCCAACGGCTTGGAATCTTTTCTGGATCAGGCGTAGGCAAGTCTTCACTCATGTCGATGATCGCGCGCGGGACCTCCGCTGACGTGTCCGTGGTGGCCCTCATAGGTGAACGAGGACGAGAGGTTGCTGAGTTCATTAATCGCGACCTTGGTCCCGAGGGCTTGGCGCGATCGGTCGTGGTGGTGGCGACCTCTGACGCGCCGGCCGTGATGCGAATTCGCGCGGCGTTCACCGCGACGCGCATTGCCGAGTGGTTTCGCGATCAGGGCAACGACGTCGTGTTGATGATGGATTCAGTCACTCGTTTCGCAATGGCGCAACGTGAGGTCGGACTCGCGGCGGGAGAGCCACCGGCCACGCGTGGGTACCCACCGAGCGTCTTTGGTCTCTTGCCACGGCTCTTGGAGCGCGTGGGACTGGGCGAACGAGGCTCCATCACCGGGCTCTACACGGTCTTGGTCGAAGGTGACGACATGAATGAACCTATTGCCGATACTGCTCGTTCAATTCTGGATGGCCACATTCAACTCTCTCGAGCATTGGCTGAATCGAATCACTACCCGGCCGTCGACGTGCTGGGCTCGATCTCTCGCGTGGCGTCAGCAGTCGCGTCAACGGAGCAAGTTCGCGCAGGCGGAGAGGTTCGTGAGCTACTCGCTGCGTGGCGCGACGCAAAGGATCTCATTGAGATCGACGCGTACGTACCCGGCACCAACACCGTGGTCGATCGGGCAGTTCGCCTGAAGCCGGCCATTGATGAGTTTTGCAAGCAGTCGGTCAGCGAGGTCAGCGATCTCGACACCGCTCGTCGAACGATCATCGATCTCGTAAGTGAACCGTCACCCTCATGAAGAGCTATCACTTTCGACTCGCGACCATAATGCGCGTACGTTCCCTCGAAGAGCGTGTCGCGCGTGATCGCTACATGGTGTCGCTGCGCGACCGACGCCGAGCTGAAGACGACCTTCGGACCGCGAAGGACGCACTCCTTTCTCTCGAGGCTCCGAAGGGCGTCGTTGCCATTGGTGACGTCCGTTGGGCCGCTGACCAGGCGGAACGATTGTCGCGCGCGATACTCGAGCGTTTTGAAGTCTGGCAGAACGTGACCGAAAGGTGCGAAGAACGGCGATGCGCTTGGAGTGAAGCGTCAAAGCGGTCGAGTGTGCTCGAGCGCCTTGACGAAAGCGGGCGCGCCACGTGGCGCGACGAGACGATACGTCAAGAGTCGCTCGAGCTCGACGACGCGACCAACTCGCGGTATCTCCCCAGTGGGTCACGACGATGACGGTGAGTGCGACGAGTCTGAGCGTGATCCAACAGACACTTGGAGAGATGCAAAACGCGCAAATGGCGAACACGACGGCGATGACCGAGGCGCAACAGAATCTCTTTGCGCTGACGTTGGCTGAAGAGACGAATGCTCTTTCGGACGCGCAATCGCTATCGAACACCCCCGGGGCGTCGACGTTCTCAAGCGAGTTAGCGAGCGCTACGGCCACGCCCGGTACCGGTAGCTCCTCGATCGCGACGTCCGGCACCGACAACATGCTGAATCTCATCGCGTTGCTGACGGGAAACGCTCCTGGTTCCAGCGTGGTCGGCGCGACCCCGATCGCGACCCCGATCGCGGCCCCGATCGCGACGCCCATCGTGCCGTCGCCAGTGTCGAGTGGCGTCACGGGTCGCGACGTCGTGAGCGGAGCGACCCAGTTTGTAGGCACGCCCTACGTGTGGGGTGGCACCACACCGTCGGGCTTTGACTGCTCGGGATTCACCCAGTACGTCTACGGACAGTTGGGCGTGCATATTCCGCGCACCAGTCAAGAGCAGGCCACCATTGGCACGCCGGTCACAAGCCTCGCCAACGCACAACCGGGTGACCTCTTGTTCTTTGCCGGATCCGACGGCACGGCGAGCTCACCGGGACACGTAGGAATCTACGTCGGTAACGGTCAAATGATCGACGCCCCCTACACGGGCACGACGGTGCAGGTCCAGTCACTTTCGAACGCCGGTCCCATCGTTGCTATCCGCCAGGTACTGCCGACAAACTCCGGTCCAACCGTGATGGGTAACGTAAAAGTTCCCGCGGCCTACGTGCCCACCGTTCTTCAAGCGGCGTCATCGAACGGGATCCCGGCTTCGTTGCTCGCGGCGTTGTTGTCAGAGGAAAGTGGCTTCAATCCTTCCGCGGTCAGTTCGGCTGGTGCGCAAGGCATCGCTCAATTCATGCCGGCAACGGCTGCCGGCATGGGCATCAATCCCTTAGACCCGACGCAGGCCATCAACGGGGCGGCGAAGCTTCTCGGTGCCTACACCCAAAGGTTCGGTTCGTACGCCGACGCGCTGGCCGCCTACAACGCCGGCTCATCGACGGTCGCGAAATACGGAGGCGTTCCGCCGTACCCGGAGACCGAGGCTTACGTGCCCGCAGTCCTTTCGCTCGCCGGACTCTCTGGAACCGGGGTCGCGCAATCATGAGCGCTCCCAGCACGTCGATAGGCCACATTCAGGCTCCGGTGGAAACGACGATAAACCAAGCGAGCACTGAACGCCAGACGCCCGAGACCAACAGCTCGAGTCATGACAATCCGCCGTTTTCGAGGGTGTTGACGGACGTAACCTCGGGCGCGCAACGCGACGGGCGCGGCGCGGGGACGTCGTCGAAATCGCCAAAGGTCGATTCCGAACAACGACCACGTAAGACAACGACGGGTGACGCCAACGCCACGACGACCGCGCCACCTTTAGAAAGTCCAGTGGCGTTCACGTCACCACCAACGCCAATGCCTACGACGTCACCTTCCGGTCTCGAGACGAGTGGAGCTTCACCAGGGTCTCGCGACCCGGGGTCGGGCACGACGGCGGGCGACGCGTCGTTGAGTTCCGCGTTGACGACGAATGGAGCTCTTGACGCCGGCACGTTCTCAAAGTCGTCAGGTGCCGGAGCGCTGGCGGCGTCTGGACCGATCGACGTCGCCAGCACGGCTACTACTACCTCTAGCGTGAACGGCGAGGGTGTGGCGTTGACCGACGCTCACACAAGACTCCTTGTGGACGCCACGTCGCTCAGTTCGACTTCGTCGACGGCCACGTCCAACGTCATGACTACTTCATCACCACAGTCGTCGAAGGGCGCGACGTCGTCTGGCGCGCCAACGCTCGCAAGCCTTGCGAAGAGCTCGCTCAACGAAACGGCGTCTCCCAGCGGTTCTCGCGCAACGTCGTCGCCCTTGACGAGAAGTGCCAATGAGGGACCACGACGCGCCGTAGCCCCCACGGCGCTCGGCGCAACGTTGCCGGGAGCGGGGGAGTCCAACGCGGTGAAACCGGCGACGTCGCTTGCCAGTCCAGCGTCCCTCGGCACTCCTGGCAACACGGCGCCACCGCTCGGTCACACGACGACGGGTCCGCAACCAAATGGCGCGGGCTCCATCTCGACGCCCCCGTCACCGATCGGTGCGGTGCCGGGAAACGCCACGCCATCGGGTAGTACGGCCAGTGCTCTGGCGACGACCCCTTCGGGCACTTCCCTGAACGTGAACGGACTCGCCGGATCGATCTCCGGCGCTCTTCTCGACGCCAACGGGACCTACGCGGTCACCATCGCCATGCACCCCAATGAACTCGGTCACGTGCAGGCCGTGATGTCGCTGAACGGCACCGAGTTACACGTCGCGCTCAGCGCCCAGAACGCAACGGGTCACCACGCGTTAGCGAGTGCCCTCGATGACCTGAAGAACGAGTTAGGCCGAGGCGGCATGAACGTCAACGTCTCACTTCGCGATTCAAGTTCCGATCAACGTGACGAGCGTCGCGCGCAGCCACGTGACTCGAACAGCGACGTCGTGGCCACCGACAACGTCGCGCCACTGTCGACCGCTCCACGACCCTCGACAAGTCATATCAACCTCATCCTCTAAACGAAGGGAAGCATTTCATGACCATGCCCGTCACTCCGTCGAGCAGTCCAACAGTGCCGATTGGCGACACGTCGTCGAGTACGTTGGGAGGCTCGAGCATGTCAAGTCTGTTGCAACCCAACACGTTCTTGAATCTCCTCGTCGACGAACTGAAGTATCAAAATCCCATGAGTCCTACGAGTTCCGCGGACTTCATGAATCAGATCGCCCAACTTTCCCAAGTTGAACAGTTGACGGCCGTCTCCTCCGCGTCACAGCTCAATGAAGCCGAGAGTCTCATTGGCAAGACCGTGTCGGGAACCGACGCGGGTGGCACGTCGATCTCGGGCGTTGTGACGGGCGTGACGAACTCGTCTAATGGCCCCGTTATCGACATCGGTGGCAACACGATGTCGTTGAGCTCGATCTCACAGGTTGGCGCCACCGGTGCCAACGCGACGTCACCGCCCCCCTCGCCGCCGTCGACACCAACCTCTTCCTCACCCGCAGCTTGATGCACCGAACACCGATCACTGAACCACTACCAACGCAGTACTACCGCAACAACTAACAGATAGGAATCCAAAATGCCCGTCCGCTCCCTCGAAGCTGCTGCTTCAGGAATCTCCACCATGCAAACCAATCTCGACACGATCGGCAATGACATTGCCAACTCGCAGACCGACGGTTTCACGTCCCAAACGGCAGAGTTCTCTGACGTCTTGACCGAACAACTTCAACCCGCCGGCGGAGCCACTGGTACGTCGCTCGCGAGTACCAACCCTTCCTCGATTGGTGCGGGTGTCGAAGTTTCAGCGATCAGAACGAACTTCACCCCCGGTCAAATCACCCAGACCGGCATCAGTAGTGACGTCGCGATCCAAGGCAACGGCTTCTTCGTCGTGCAACAAGGAGGCAACACCTACTACACGTTGAACGGCAACCTTCAAGTCGACTCCAACGGGCATCTCGCGACCAACAGTGGTGGTCTCGTGGTTGGATGGGCTCCCGGTCAGCCGACGAGCGCACCGCCCACGCCCCTCAGCATCGTCGTCGGGTCCACTGGTCAACCAGTCCAGACCCAGAACGCGGTCCTCGGTGGCAATCTCTCGGCGAATCCCTCGGGCCCCGTAACGATCACGTCCACCATGTACGACTCGCTCGGTCACCAAGTGCCGGTGACGTTGACGCTCACGCCGACGTTGAACGCGACCGGTAACGCCACCAGCTGGTCGATGCAGGGCACCGTCCCTGGGGCCGCCAGCAGTCTTTGGACCACTCCTCAGACCTTGGTGTTTGGTGCCAATGGCCAGCTGTCGACCGTCAACGGCGCGGCCGTCGGCACGGGCCAGACGAGCCTGACCATCAACAACGAACCGAGTAACTACACCTGGTCGGGCGCCACGTCACCGTCGATCGACTTTCCCGCCGTCGGCTCGCAGAACGCCGTCACCCAGTTCTCTGGAAATGAGACACTGACGGTCACGTCGCAAGATGGCAACAGCGCGGGAACCCTGATGTCGTATTCGATTGGCTCGAATGGGGTGATCACCGGGGACTACTCGAATGGCAACAGTGCCTCACTCGGTACCTTGGCCCTGGCGAACTTCGCGAACCCGGGTGGACTGAGTGACACCGGTCAGACGTACTTCTCGGCGACGATCGCCTCGGGCAAGGGACAACTCGGCCAGCCCGGCACGAATGGCTACGGCACGCTCCAGGGCGGAGCGGTCATCAGTTCAAACGTCGACCTGGCGACGCAACTCACCAACCTGATCCAGGCCCAGACCGCGTATCAGGCCAACACCAAAGTTGTCGACGCCACGTCGATCGTGTTGACCTCCCTGGTGCAGATGTCCTAGTCACAACGTCCGGTCGGGCGTTCGATGGCAATGTTGACTTTCCATCGGCGTCCGCCTGGTTGACGTGTTCGAAATGAAGTGGGGCGAAGCGAGACGAGTCGCGGCCAATGGCGAGCAGGACGCAACGGTGAAGAACCCTCGCGGTAGCGCGAGCGCCTCTCAATTCTCTTCACCGTTGGTCCGTAATTTGTATGACCAGAAGATCGGTCTGGAAACGGAGTCCACGTGATCGCGGTGAAGAAACTTGATGGTACGACTATGCACCTCAACGAGGACCTCATCGAGCGCGTCGCGGACGGCGCCGAAGGTCAAGCCGCGATCTATTTTCGTGACGGCGCGCACATCGTCGTGGCGAATGATGCCGTCGACGTGGTCGATTTCATACGGACCGAAAAGGTCGAGCATCTCCTCCGCGTACTCGGTGATTCGCCGTCACCCTCGCCCACGGCGATCACGAAGCTCAGTGGGATACGAAACCCGTGACGCCCGTCGGTATCCTCGTTTCTCTTGTCGCGGTCATTGCGTCAATGATCATGGATCACGGTCAACTGACGTCACTCTTGAATGCGCCGTCGCTCCTCCTCGTCATCGGTGGAAGTCTCGGTGCGTCCATCGGAGGGTTCGAACTCCGCCAACTACGAACAATTCCACGCGCGGTGCTGATCGCCGTCGGCCCGAACAAGGGGCCGGACATTCGCGAGACGATCGACTCGCTGATCATGATCGCTAAAGAGGTCCGGTCGAACCCGCTGATCCTCGAGCAGTTTGCCACCGACGACGCGTTCATGAAGAAGGGCATCGAGCTCATTACCTCGACGTCGGACCCAGAGCGTGTGAGTGATCTGATGAACGCTGAGATCGAGGGTCTGCAGGCGCGTCATCGAGTCGCGGCGAAGTTTTTCACTGACATGGGGGGCTACTCACCGACGTTCGGCATCCTCGGCACGGTGATCGGCTTGATCGGAGTACTCGGTCAGCTGACCTCGCCGGGCAAACTCGGTCCAGCGATCGCCGTCGCTTTCACCGCCACGTTGTGGGGCGTGTTGCTCGCGAACGCCGTGTGGTTGCCGATCTCACACAAGCTTCGGCGACTCTCCGAAGAGGAGGTCACGTATCGGGCGATGGTCGTCGAGGGCCTCTTGACGATGCAGCTCAACGTGTCGACCACGGAGCTTCGGGACCGCCTTGAAACGTTCCTGGCGCCGTCCGATCGAGGGCGAGAGATTGCGCGCTCGTCTCTCGGAGAGGCCACGGATGCCGCGGCATGAGCACGACCGGATCTCCGAGTGGAAGTGCTTCGTCTCAGCGCGCACATCGTCGACGGAGATACGGAGACCGGCGCCACACGGAAGAGAGTCAGGATCGCTGGCTCTTGACGTACGCGGACATGATTACCTTGCTCCTCGTCCTCTTCATCGTCCTCTTCGCACTTTCCAGTATCGACCACGCCAAGTTCCACGAGTTCAAGCAGTCAGTGACACGAGCGATCTTGACGCAAACACCTCACGGCACGACGAAGGCGAAGTCGAAGGCGAAATCCTCAGCACAAGCCGCCGCGCAATTGGGGAAGATCGAGCGGGAGTTGAGCGCCGCGCTCAACCGTCGAGGCCTGCTCAAGGACGTCGTGTTCAACGTCAACGCGTCGGGTTTGATCGAGGGACTCGTGGCCGACTCAACGTTCTTCTTGTCGAACTCGTCGATGCTGTCGTCCGTGGGCGTCGAGATCGTCGACACGTCGGCTGGCGTGTTGAAGAACTACAAGAACGCCATCGAAGTCGCCGGCTTCACGGACAACGAGCCCATCACCAATGGGGGTCCCTACACCAACAATTGGGCACTCTCGGCCGCGCGGGCGACGTCGGTGGTCGTGCGTATGACCCAGTTCGACCGCGTGAATCCACGTCAGGTGGTCATCCTCGGCTACGGCCAGTACCACCCCGTCGTTGCGAACACGTCGCCCCTGCATCAAGCACAGAACCGACGAGTGAACATCGTGATCAGTCCCTCGGGCAACTTCATCCAGTGACCACACGGACCCTTAGAGAGAGCGCCTGATGGCCCAATCAAACAAAGTTGTCCGCAACCACGACTTTCGTCGTACGGACTTGCTCGAACGCGTCAATCTCCAAACCCTTCAAGGCCTTCTCGAGACCTTCGCCCGCTCGGCGACGCAACGTTTCACTTCCTCACTTCGCCAACCCTGTTCCTTCGAGGTGGAGAAGCTGGACCAGGTTCCCTGGCGTGAGCTCGCTGATGAGTTCGAGAACGGATGGTACTTCTTCACGTTCTCGCTCGCCCCACTCAGCGGTCGCGCGGTGCTAGCGATTCCGACCGAGGAGGTCCTTGCGCTCGTCGACGTGCGCCTCGCGGGCGCTGGTGACGATGACTTCACCGGTCGCGTCCCGAGTGAGATCGATCAAGCGTTCCTGGCGCCGATCGTGGAAGACCTCATTGGTGAGCTCAGCCGGTCACTCGCTCGAATCCAACCTACGACCCCGTGGCTCGAGGCCCAAGAGGGCAACATTCAATTCGTGGTCATCGGCTCACCCTCAGAGATGTTCATGGCGGTGCGCGTCACGTTCACGATCGCGAATCGAACACCGCGCCAAGCGCTCATCTGCCTGCCGTTCACGATGGTGCGTTCGCTCATCGACGCGATAGAGACGCGGGCGGCACCCGTCGGCGACGCTCGGGGTGATTCCTTCGCGGCTGACACTCGTCAGCGTCTCACCGAAGTCCCGCTCGACGTCATCTTTCAGTTCCCCAGTTTCGTGACGACGCCCGCAGAGTTGCTGACCCTGCGCGTAGGAGACAATTTGGGCCTCGGACACCCGAAGGGTCGACCTCTCGAGGTACGCGCCGAGGGACTCCTGGTGGCGTTGGCGGACATCTGTAGCTCTGGAGTGCACAAGGCATTTGAGATTCGCGAGGAGGTCACGAAGTGACGACGACAGAGAATTATGACGGCTCACTGACGAGGGAGGGCTCGTTGCGAGACGAAATGAGCGACGACGAGCGACGACGCGTTCGCGAAGCGCAGTTTCGAAACGTCTCGGTCGAGGTGTCGGCGTGGATCGGAAAGACACGCCTCTCGTTCGGTGAGCTGAGCGATCTTCGACCCGGACAGGTCATCGAGCTCGACCAGGCGGTCGGCGCACCCATCGAGATCGTCCTCAACCGAGAAGTGTTATTGGCGCGGGGCGAAGTCGTCGAAGTCGGCGACGAGTACGGCGTGCGTATAACCGAGATCATCGCGGACAAGGCCGTCTAGGCAATGGCCGTGTCATTCTTCGCCGTACTGCGCATGCTCTTCGTGCTGGGTTCGATCGTCGGGGTACTCCTGGTGCTTGGGCGTATCGCGAAGAAGCGTCAACTGAACGCGGGGCGCGGTGCTTTCGCGAAGAAGTCAGTAGGTGGTATTGAAGTGTTGTCTCGCAAATCGCTAGGTCAACACGTCTCGTTGTCTGTCGTTCGTGTAGGAAATCGCAGTTTTCTCGTGGGCCAGAGTTCACAACAGATGACACTGTTGGCCGAACTCAACGGTGACGAGTCGATGGACACCGTCGCGCCGCTCGCGTCATCGCATTTTGGTAGCGATCAACTCCTCACGCCAGGGAAGGCGTGGGGTACCGAGGGTAATCCTCTCAAGGCATGGGATGCCTTTGTCGACCGACTACGCGAGATGACTGTTCGGCGCTGACTTAGCCCGAACACTCTCATGGAGAGTGTCTATGTTGTTGGAGTCTCCAAGGCTCGGCGAGTTCGCCGAGCCCCTCGGCCGCACTGAGATCGAAGAGTCCGAGGGTCGCTCGTGATGACCCACCACCTCGTCGCGGCGGGATCGAATCTCACGGTGAACGTCGGAGGACTCAAGAGTCCCTCCACGTCGGTTCTCATCATCATCGTGCTCACCGTCCTTTCGGTCGCGCCGGCGGTACTGATGCTGATGACGTCGTTCCCGCGGATACTCATCGTCCTGTCGCTCACGAGAAACGCGCTCGGCACCCAGACGGTGCCGCCCAACCAGGTGCTCGCTGGCTTGGCGCTGATCCTTTCACTGTTCATCATGTCGCCGGTGCTCTCGACGATGTACCACGACGCCGTGCTTCCCTACGAACATGGTTCGATGACCGCCGTCCAAGCGATCAGCGCTGGCGAGGTTCCGTTGAAGTCCTGGATGCTGAAGCAGACGAAGAAGGAAGACCTCAGCCTGTTCACGTCCTACAGCAAAGAGAACGCCAGGTACCCCCAGAAACTGCCCCTGACCACGATCATTCCCGCGTTCGTCCTCTCGGAGTTCGAGACGGCGTTTTTGATCGGCTTCATGATCTTCATACCGTTCATGATCATCGACCTCGTGGTGTCGGCGGTGATGATGTCGATGGGTATGTACATGTTGCCC
>DASZHK010000160.1:0-5450 GCA_035937905.1 Acidimicrobiales bacterium | reverse complement strand
GCGTACTGGTCGTTGCTCACTCCGACGCAACCATTTCGAGGGTTTCTCGGTGATGGTCCCGCACCGCGCTCGACGGTCAACGATGACAGTGCCTCGGCAACGTCGTCGAACTTTGGTGCCCTTTCCTCTAGTGCAGATTCGGGCGTACCGGGGAGATCGTTGGAATCAACGCCGTCAACGCTCGTCACTCGTTGGCTGGTCTCCAGGTCCGTGAAGGTGTTAATGGTGGTGATGCTCATCGCTGGCGTGCCGCTCTATTTCCTGACTCCCTCGTTCGAAAATCCACTCATCGTTCGAATGCAGGATTTCATCTCGCGAAACGTCGTCACCACGTCACACACCGTCACGCTCAGCGCAATGAATCAATTCGAAGCGTCCACGGCTTCTTGTCGAGGTGCCTACACGTTGGAGTGTCAACAGCGAGCGGCGACGCTCGCGTCGCCGCGGGTGAGCAACCAAGCTGCGTTGCTACTTTCGATCAACGTGTTCGTCCCCACGAGCGCGTTACGTGCGGCGAAGAAGTACGAGGCGGACTTTCGGGCACTCGTGAATGAACTCTTTATCGTGCAGACGTCGAACTCCTTGAGCGTCCAAGCACGTGTCCTGAAGGTCGAGATTCCAGTAACTCTGGCTCACATGAATCGTGACTATCTCGCGGAGAAAGCTCTGCTCAAGGGCTAGCGCGTCCGACTTACTGGAGGACTTTGGATGGAACGTCTCGTTTGAACGCTGAACGGACGCGGCGCCACGTTGGACGACGACGGTCTGGGACAGACTATTGGAGAGAGTTAGGCCCGACGAAACGTGGAGGATCGTTCATGAAGCGAAGGAACGCTCAACGAGTTGCCGTTGTCGCCTTGACCGTCACGATGATCGCGAGCGCGATGGTCGTCTCGCTCCCTTTAGGATTCGAAGGCTTCGCGAGTGCGTCGAGCGCGAGCTCGTGGACCGTGTACCACGGTGACGTCGAGGGCACCGGCGTCTCGACGTCACTCAAGAGCGTTGACACGTCGAAACGGGCGTGGACGTCGCCGACGTTGAACGGGCAGATCTTTGGTGAGCCTCTCGTGTACGCCGGACGTGTCTACGTCGCGACGGAGAATGACATGGTCTACGCACTCTCAGCCACGAACGGACGCGTGGTCTGGTCGCGACACGTGGGAAGCGCTGTCCCTTCGTCGACCTTGCCGTGCGGCAACATCTCGCCCTCCGTCGGGATCACGGGGACGCCGGTGATCGATCCGTCGAGAAACGAGATCTTTCTCGTCGCCGACGAGGTCATGAACGGTGGGCCGGTTCATGAATTGGTGGGACTCTCCACGACCTCGGGCGCGCTCGAACTGCATCAGCGCGTCGACCCTCGCGGTGCCGACCCGGCGGCACTCTTGCAGCGCACGGGACTGAGCCTCGACGCCGGTCGCGTGGTGTTTGGATTGGGCGGTAACTACGGGGACTGCGGCTCTTACCGCGGTCGCGTGGTTTCGGTGAAAGAGACGGGATCGACTGCTTCGTACTTCACGGTCGACGCCAACAACGGGGACTCTCAGGGCGCCGTGTGGATGGGAGGCGCCGCACCGATCGTCGACGCGAAGGGCAACATCTGGGTGAGCGTGGGCAACGGGTCGGTGAATTCGAGTGGTCAGGCGTTCGATGACAGCGACTCGGTGTTGGAACTCTCCGCCACGCTTCGACTGAAGCAGTATTTCGCGCCCTCCACGTGGGCCCAGGACAACGCCAGCGACCGTGATATGTCGACGTCGCCCGCGTTGCTGGCGGACGGTCAGGTCGTTGCCGCCGGTAAGTCTCCGACGGTCTATCTGCTGAACGAATCGCACTTGGGTGGCATCGGCAAAGAAGAAGCGAGTGTGTCAAGTGTGTGCGGCAACGACATCGACGGAGGAAGTGCCGTCGTTGGCATGACCGTCTATCTGCCCTGTCTGAATGGTCCCGTGGCGATTCGCGTCACCTCGTCGCCACCGGCACTCACGGTGTTGTGGCAGTCGAGTGTGGGTGGAGGACCGGTGATCGTCGCGGCGGGACTGGTATGGACGATTGGGCAAGACGGTGAGTTGTACGGTCTCGACGCCGGAACGGGTCATGTTCGTCAACAGGCGTTACTCGGTGCGCCGGTCAATCACTTTCCTACGCCGAGCGTCGGTGACGGACTCTTGGTCGCGGCGTCCGCCTCTCGAGTCGTTGCCTTTCACGCCGCCGCTTCGTAACGGCGATCCTTGACCCTAAACGTGGACTCGGCGGCTGTGTCGATCCCATGACAATTGTGTGGTGAGATTCTCGTGGTCATGTCGGAGCTGAACTGACGAGACGAGTGCTAATTCTTCTTTAAGAATCGAAGTGTCTGAAGGGCCGGCGAAGAGTCCTGAAAGTAATCTGCACTGTCGGGTCCGACGAGCGCCAGGCGCAAACCAACGCAACGTTCGTAGTTTGCGAAACCATTGGCGCGACGCACGCGACCGACGTTCTCACGTAGCGATCCGTCTCGGCGCCACGGATAGACAAGGGATTGAAGAAGAGTGAAGGTATTGAAGAGGAAACGGTCAAGTCGGAGGAGGTTCCTGGTGGCGACGTTCGTCGCCGTCGCCGGTGTCGTTCTTCCCGCTGCCGGCGTCGCGAGTGCGGGGGTCGCTGGAACGGACACGCACGTCGCGGGTTTCTATCTTGACCTCGGGGGCTCGGCGTCGGTCGGGGTGCAGCCCACGCCAGCGGTTCCGCGCGGCCAAAGGACCCCGGACGGCTACTCGAACGACCTCGTCGCCTACGAAGCGGCGCGCGGCGTGTCACTGCAGTTGACCGAGTTGGGCTGTCCCGGTGAAACTACGACGGCGATGATCAACGGCGGTGACCACTGCTACACGTCACCTTCAAGTCAGTTCAGCGAGGCGTTGACGTTCCTTCGGTCCCATCAAGGCGAGAACGGCATCGTGACGATCGATCTCGGCTTCAATGACGTCCACCACTGCTTTCACCACGGTGTCGTGGATGACACGTGCGTCGAGAATCAACTCGACGCGCTCCGTCAACAGTTGCCGACGATCCTCACGGGTCTTAAGAACGTTTCGGGTCCCGGCGTCACGTTCGTCGGTCTCGGGCACTACGACCCCTTCTTGGCTGACGCCCTCAATGGTCTCGCTGGCCAAGCGTTCGCCCACGAGACAGCGGCCGCGATCAATTCGCTCAACGAGGCGTTGCGCAGCGTGTACACCAACGCCGGCGTCGCCATGGCGAACGTCGGAACGGCGTTCGAGAGTCACAACGTTGCGCGCGTGAACATGGTGGGCAAAGGCAAGGTGCCAGAGAACGTCGCCAACGCGTGCGAACTCACGTGGATGTGCGAGGCGCCACCGTTCGGCCCCAACCTTCATCCGAACGACGCGGGTTACGAGATGATCGCCTCGGCGATCGAAAGTCAGCTGAAATACCCCTGGTAAATTGACCGGGCCGATGGCTGAGTTCAGGCTCGACGGCGAGAGGCACCATGGAACGCAGACGGCAGCGATATCAACGCAATGCTGCCCTGGTCGGGGTCCCGTTTCGAACAGTAAAATGGGTTGTACCGAGCCGCTGAGAACGTTCCCAATTAAAGTCTTGCCAATACATGACTAATCTGATAAGAATTGTCACCTATAGGTAACTCTTCGCCGAAAGGAGCGCCGTGACCCCGGAAACTAAGACCGAGTCTG
The DNA here is from genome assembly GCA_035937905.1 of Acidimicrobiales bacterium. Classification (GTDB taxonomy): domain Bacteria; phylum Actinomycetota; class Acidimicrobiia; order Acidimicrobiales; family RAAP-2; genus RAAP-2. The sequence goes on along the minus strand of DASZHK010000160.1, from coordinate 1,752 downwards.
CCGTGGAAGACGTCAAGCGCGCGAGTAACTACCTGCGCGGTGACCTCGACAGCCAACTTTCGAACGAACTGCCCAACGTTTCGAACGACAGCGAGCAGTTGCTCAAGTTTCACGGCATCTACGCCCAAGACCAGCGCGACGTCCGCCGAGCGCGGGCCCAAGCCGGTGAAACGCTCGACTATATCTTCATGATCCGCGTGGTCGTGCCGGGCGGTCGGCTCTCGCCCGAGCAGTGGCTCGGGTTGGACGAGATTGCCTCGACGATCGCGGACGGATCCGTGCGCCTGACGACCCGCCAAGCGGTGCAGTTTCACGGTGTCGTGAAGGGCGAACTGCGCGACCTCGCGAGGAGTCTCGACCGACAGTTCCTTTCTTCCTTCGGTGGCTGTGGCGACGTCGTGAGGAACGTGGTGACCTGTCCAAACCTGCACCTGGAAAACGGGAACGGGCACTTGGAAGGTATCGCGCGACAACTACGTGAGACCTTTCGCTCGACGTCCGAGGCCCACTGGGAGATCTTCGTCAACGGTGAGAAGGCCGCGTCACGCGAAGAGATCGAAGAGCGACCCTTCTACGGGGACACCTACCTGCCGAGGAAGTTCAAGATCGCCGTCTCGCACCCTCGCGACAACTGCGTGGACGTGTACGCGCAAGACGTCGGGCTGATCCCCGGTGAACATCCCGAACTCGGCGCCGGATTCACCCTGCTCGTCGGCGGAGGACTCGGTCGCTCCTACGCCAACGCCGATACGTTCGCGCGCTTGGCCGAACCCTTGACGTTCGTCACCAACGAAGAGGTCGAAGAGGTCATCGCGGCGATCATCGCGACGTACCGCGATCTGGGCGACCGAGCGGATCGCAAGCGCGCGCGCATGAAGTACGTGGTCGCCGACTTGGGCCTCGAGGCCTTTCAGTCCGAAGTGGAACAGCGCCTCGGTCGTGCATTGCGCGCACCGCTTGAACTGCCCACTGACTTCGACGCTGACGACCACCTGGGATGGCGAGCTCTGCCGAACGACACCTGGCAAGTAGGCATTCGGGTGGGCGCGGGCCGCGTGAAGGACGTAGAGAACGGCGTCACCTTGAAGAGCGCGCTGCGCGAGATCGCGGAGCGCTTCGCCGTGACGTTCTTCATCACCGCCCAGCAAGACATCATCGTGAGCGGCGTCCTTGAGAGCGACCGAGACGCCATCGACGCGCTCCTTCGAGAGCACCACGTGCGTTTCAATGAAGAACTCGGCAACGTTGAACGTCACGCGATGGCGTGTCCCGCGCTGCCCACCTGTGGCCAAGCACTGACGGAGGCGGAGCGAGTACTGCCCACGCTCGTGAGCGGTCTCGAGGACGCCTTGGAACGTCGCGCACTTGGACGTCGACCGCTGCAACTGCGCATGACGGGATGTCCCAACGGGTGCGCTCGTCCCGCGATCGCGGAGATCGGCGTCGTCGGGCGAACCAAGTCGACCTACGACGTCTACGTAGGGGGCGGGACGAAGGGGAACCGGCTCGCCACGCTCTTCCAGGAGAAGGTGAAGCTGGATGACATCCCTGAGATCCTCGGACCGCTCTTCGATCGCTGGGGCAATGAAGCCGATCCCGAGGAGACCTTTGGCGACTTCGTGACACGAGTTGGTGTCGCGTGACCGTCTACCTCGTAGGCGCCGGACCTGGTGACGCCGATCTGCTGACCGTTCGCGCCGCTCGACTGCTCGGAGACGCCGACGTCGTCGTTCGCGATCGACTCGTGGATGA
>DASZHK010000159.1:0-5863 GCA_035937905.1 Acidimicrobiales bacterium | reverse complement strand
GTCAACCTGGGTAATCCCTAGTTCGATCCGAGCGGCTCTAAGTCTGCGCCCGATCTCAACGTAAAACGGATGATCGACTGGCACAACTACACCATATCGGAATGTCAGCGCTGCTGACCACCATTCGATGGCCGATTGGATTCTTCGCATCGAGCCAGCCAGACAGTCCGCCCAATAGAGTCCGGCGAGCAGACGTTGCAGCGTGGATCCCGGAGATACCTTTTAGCGCCTAAAGACTGCTCGGGTCTGAAGAACTGAAGTGTTGCTCGTTGAAACTCCGTGTTGAGCGGAACGGATCGATTTAGTTCCTCCTTAATGACCTCGGCAGCGAGCATCGTGCCCGCTGCCACCGATACGAAGGGAACTGCAAACGAATGTTGCCTATCGGCGGATGTGCGAAGTGCGTCACGCACTCGCTCTCCGCTAGTTCCGCACTTCCCATTGAGCGACCACTCAATGGCCTCGTCCAAGTCCACGTCCAGTGACTCAACAAGAGTGCGTTTTTGCTCTTGAGTCCAACCCAGAAAAATCTGTCGGAGATCATCGTCAGGTACATCTCCGCGATCTCGGTTGTAACAGGCTGCACACGGACCGCCTGCACGCGGATCGCAACGAACGACCTCTGCTCTCAGCTCATTCGTGGAGGCCATCAGCAGTGACTCGGGCCACCTGACCTGCACGGCAAGTCTAGAGCGGTTGGTGTCGACTGCGCAGATGACTCTCATGGCTTCGCCATCGAACATCTCGATCGGACCGTCAAACGCGGCCCACTGAATCCCCGAGTCTTGAAGCAAGAGCGCGGCAGTTGAAGCCTTCGGTTTTCCTATGTCGCCCGTCCCGAATAACACGTAGCGATTTAGGTTTGTGAGACCGAGACCTTCCGGATCGTTGTCAACTAGTTGGACACTTCCGGTGAGCCCCAGCGTCGACCAGAGTGCTTGGAGTAGTGCGCCGCCGACGGCTCCAACTCCGACCAATGTGCTTCGCAAATCCACTCTACTAACGTCGGACGGTCCATCTGAATCGAAGGTCGATGACGGTTGCTGGGTCCACGCCGAGTAAAAGACTGCGGCTGGGGCCGGGTAGTCCTCGGAGCGGAGACGTGCGACCTTGAACACTTCTCCCGCCGCGAGCGCAGCAGCCAGATATGGACCGATCGGAAGATCGGATGGCTTCGTGCGATCTATTTTCGTCGATCGTGAAACGCCACCACACCAGCCTTCGCCGAATACCTGCATCGATCCTTTTGCTGGCGACCCGGGTCCTAGGACGAGGTGTATTTCGTGATGCGTGCCTTTGAAGTCCAGACGAACCGTTGTGACGCCAATGGCGCTAACGCCTTGGCGTAGCGCTTCAACGAAGAGCGACGAATCCGGTGCGGACGGAACGACATTTCGTGAGTGGGTCTTAATACTCTCGGGGCAGGTGACCGAGATCTCGCTCACGACGTTTTCAAGCCGCGAAAGCATGTTGATAAGCATCCAAGCGGTGTGCTGTACAGCCGCTATACCTGCGACCTTCTCTGGAATCTCAATCGAGACCACCACGGGAGAGGCTTGGTTCCCCGCACGGATTTTTCCGTCGAGGTCTCCATCGTGTCGAGATGAGATGCGTTCCAAGTTGACCTCCTGAAATCGAGTGCCGTAGGCACTATGCGAATGAACCGACGTTGCTCCTCTTGCGTTAGGGGAACCCACTGATCCTCAGTACGGACGTAAATTGAGCCTTCGGTGGGCTGGGGTCTCTGTGAGGCGTGATATGGAAGGACGATCGACACTGCTCCAGGGCGCTGCGAATAGGACAGCTGGTCATCTCGAGGTGATGGTGTGGTGTCGCCTCCTGGGTGCGTGTGGACTTGCGCAATCCGTTTAATTCCATACTCCCTGAAGTGCTTGCCCGCCTGTTCCATCGCTGCGGTCGAGACTGTGTAATAGGTCGGTTCGCACTGGGCGTCAGGAAAAACGACAGTTGTCGCGATGGCGACTTCGCCGACGGCGACTCCGTCCAAGAACGCAACTCGTTCGTTGAGGGGACCTTGTTCGGCGAAACCGTCGAGCAAGCGTGCCCAGAGTTGATCGTTAATGACGAGGCGCACTAGGCCCCCCGTAGAAGGGAGGGGCGAGTATCTCGGAGATCCTCGAAAGGGTCGCCGCAACTGTCCTCTCGCCCGTGGACCAAAGCTGAGAGTCGGTCGGGACGTGACCAGAAATGTAATACTCGGCGGTCACGCTGCAACAAACGAGCTGGCCCTCGTAGGAACTTCCGTTCTCCTGATATTGGTAGCTGTCATGCAGTTGAATCCAACCGGGCGTCGAATTTAGCCGCGGCCACCATTCAGTATTCGCACGTGCGCGAGGTAGTCCATCGATTGGCTCGACGAACAAAACTGTGGGCGGGTATGCGTCGTAGTACTCAGCCCCGATTTTCAAGAAGTAGGAGTCGAAGCGCTCGTCGACGGGCCCAGCCGGAATCTCGATGAGGAGGTGTAACTCATCAACTTCGCTGCGATTCCAGCCTCTCGCGTCGAGTTCTCGATTGGTCCAAAAGAGATCGAGGTGTTCCCTCATCGTCGAACTGGAAATGGAAGGATCGACTCGAGGCAGAATCACCCTTCAGCCCCACCTTGCCCACCAGCGAAGAGCCAAACGAGCGCGTGGCAGAACCTCTCACGGTATTCGCGAAGGAGCTCGTGTTCGTGCGCGAAAACATCTTCACCGTTCGCTTCGCAACGAAGTCGATCGTCAGCTCGGCGTTCGCGGTGAAGTTTGTCCTCGTAGAGGATCTCGACGACTGTCCGTACCAACTCGTCCCCCACGACGTCGATGCGGTACGCGTTTCCATCATCCTCGTCGTGTACGACGACTTGATGTGGCTCATTGTGCTCATGCTGATCAGTCATTTGAAGCTCCCTTGCTCCGGACCCCCCGGATTTGTGTGCAATGCTGACATGCTACAGCGTAATAGGTCAGCGACACCAACGTGACGTTTCTCAAGGGCGCGAGTTGGGAGATGACGCTCGGATCGGGTGACGCTCCTGATCCACCTTCGCTCTCGAGCGTGCGTCAGGTATCACCTGATTCAAGATCGAGTGCCGGGCATACCGCGGGCATAAAGCGGGCATGGAACAGGGGTGAATCGTGGTTATCGGTGGCCTCTCGCGGTCACCACGGGTGGCGTCAAAACCCCAGAAATTACGACGTTTTCGCGGAAATTCCTGAGCACCCCCAACGGGATTCGAACCCGTGCCGCCACCTTGAAAGGGTGGTGTCCTAGGCCGCTAGACGATGGGGGCCTATGTTTCATTTCACCTGTGTACTGCGTGGTGGTCGGGCTGCCGGGATTTGAACCCGGGACCTCTGCGTCCCGAACGCAGCGCGCTACCAAGCTGCGCTACAGCCCGCGGCGAGTTCCCTCGCAGCCCGATAATCCTACTCGTTGGTTCGCAATGCCGACAAAGGCTAGAGCGTGCTCGGGACCTCGGGCACGAGGGGTGGATGAAACTCGACGACCAGTTCGCTGATGCGGCGCTTCTCGACTGATTGCACCCGAAAGGTCCAATCGCCGTAGGTGAAAGTCGTGCCGGCGACTGGAATCTCGCCCGCGAGATCGAGGACGAAGCCCGCGATCGTGACGTACTCGCCTTCGGGGATCTCGAGGCCCAACTCCTCTTCGACGCGATCGACGTGGGTCTGGCCGTCGACGAGCCAGCGGTGTTGTCGGATCTTCACGATGGTCGGCTCGTCGTCTTCGTCGAACTCGTCGTTGAGGTCACCAACCAACTGCTCGAGGATGTCGCGGATCGACACGACGCCAGCGACGCCGCCGTGCTCGTCGAGGACCAAGGCGAACGTTCGGTGTTGCTTGCGCATCTCGCTCAAACTCTCGAGGAGGTCGAAGGTTTCGGGCAACATCAGGGGGCGGCGGATCTTGCGGGCAATTTCGTCGGCGGTGGGGAGTGAGACGCCGATCGCTCGTTTGAGCGTGGAACTTCGAAAGAGGTCGTTGACGTACAACACGCCGATCACGTCGTCGAGGTCGTCGCTCACGACAGGAAAGCACGAGTGACCGGTGTCGCGCACGGCCTCGGCGATGGCTTCAGGGGTGACCGGGAGCGTGAGGAAGGCCACGTCCACTCGCGGGGTCATGACGTCTCGAAGTTCGAGTTCGCTCAGCTGATCGACGCGCGCGTGGATCGCTTCCGCTTCAGGAGCGGGTGGTCGCGTGTTCTCGCGCCCCGACAGTCGCGCGCGGAACCGCGCGAGGCCCGAAGGGGGAGGCTTCGAATCGCTCATCGAGCGTCGGTACTGCCGACGCGGACGGTTGCGGGTCGCAACGAGTCGTCCTCGTAACTCTCCCCACGAAGGAGCGCGCGAACCGCGCTGCGAAGTCGTTGAGGGTCGAGTGGTTTCACGACGAAGCCCTCCGCGCCGGAACGGCGAGCGAGGAAGACGTCGGGACGGCGGTCGAGCAGCATGAGCACCGCGACGGGATCGGCTCCGCCGTAGGACTCGAGGTTGCGTAGCTCCATGGTGATCGCCATGCCGCCCATGGCGCCGATCTGCAGGTCGACGATCACGAGGTCGACGCCGCCCTCTTTGACCCGTTCGATGGTCTCGGGGCCGCTCGACGCCTCTTCGATGTCGACGCCGGGTCCGGACAACATGGTCTCGAGTTCGCGACGGAGCGAGGCCAGATCACTGGCGAGAAGGACGGTAGCCACGAGAATCAGCGTAGCGGAGTCCCGATTTGCGGTATCTGAGGTGCCTCTTCTTGACAGAAAATCTTCCCTTGTGCTTACGGGTCGGCGGTGGTTAGTCTGCGAGTCAGGGCAATACGGGGGGCGGAGATGACGACGACGTCAATGGACTGGTCGAACGCCGCAGCGTGTCGTGGAAGTGAAGGTTCACTCTTTTATTCAGCCGACAGCGCCGAGCGCAAGGAAGACCGTGTGGAGCGAGAACTGCTCGCGAAGCGGATTTGTGCAGGCTGTGGCGTCCGCGAGGACTGCCTGCGCGCCGCGCTTGATCGTCACGAGACCTACGGCATCTGGGGCGGACTTAACGAGTTTGAACGTCGGGCTCTAACGCGCGTGGTCTAGTCCAGCCGAGTTGGGCTGGACTGACGAGGGTGAGCACGATCAGGAGCGCGAAGGTCGTCACGTGCACCGCGGTGCAGTAGAGGCAGATGCTCTTGATGATGATGAATTCCGCGTAGACCAGCCACAACACGAAGCACATGGAGACAACGGACAGGAAGAATCGAGCTTGGTGGAGCCAGCGCGCGTTCGCGTGCCAGGCCCAAGGCGAGTTGATCGCCGTCATGACCGCGTAGGTCCCGAGGCCCAAAAAGGCCACCGGCACGTGGAGGAAGTACGACTGCGGTGACGTCGTCACCTTGGCGCAGTCCACGAAGCCCGTGCCCGAGCACACGAGGAGTTGCTTGGCGAAGTGCGTGATCGTGAGGTAGATCGAGAGACCGAGTCCGAGGAGACTTAGTAAGAACGTCGTGACCTCGGCCCAGCGCGGAACACTAAGTTCCGTGTCGATCACTTCAGACCCATCACCTTGTCCGCTGCCTTGACGCCGGGGCTCGTGCACACGCTGCCGGGCTGTTGCTTGGTCATCGTGCAGATCGCCGCGGTTTGGTAGTTGGCCGACGCGATGATGGCCTGCGTGATCGGACTCGTCGGATTACTGAGTCCCGCGGCGATGGTGCTACGCGAGGACCCCGCGAGCGTGGCGGGAGAGTAGCTCGCGCCCGCGACCAGGAACTGATTGCCGAAGGTGAGGAAGGGAATCGATCCCGCTTCGGACGGCGTGAGTCCCGGGATGTACTTCGGCGCGTCGTACTTCGTGATCAACGC
>DASZHK010000158.1:0-29513 GCA_035937905.1 Acidimicrobiales bacterium | reverse complement strand
GCCGTTCACCTCCGCGGAACACGAACCGCACTTACCGGCCTGGCAGTTCCAGCGGCACGCGAGGTCGGGCGCGTCGGTCGCTTGGATCCGATGGATCACGTCGAGGACGACCTCACCCTCGTTCTGCTCGAGCGTGTAGGTCTCGAAGTCACCGCCGTTGGCGTCGCCACGCCACACGCGCATGGTTACGTCAGCCATTACTTGTCCTCCTCGAGAAGAGCCTTCAGCTCGTCGGGCATGGTGAGAAGCGGCGACTCGACGACCGAGACGGGGTCGTCCCAATGGCCGCCGTCGGAACTCTGGGCGAAGTTGAGCTTGCCCAACTCCGGGTCCGCGTTGGGGAAGTCCTCGCGGGTGTGGCCACCGCGCGACTCCTTCCTCCGTAGGGCGCCGTTCGTCACGCACTTGGACACGGTGATCATGGCCGGAAGATCCGTCGCGAGATTCCAGCCAGGGTTGTAGGCCCGGCCACCCTTCACGGAGACGTTCTTCACGCGCGCGGTGAACTCGTCGAGCGCGACGATCGCGGTGTCGAGTTCGCTCTGATTTCGAATGATGCCGACGTTGACCTGCATCATCTCTTGGAGGTCGTGTTGGACGTCGTAGGGGTTCTCGCCGTTCGTGCGCTCGAAGGGCGCCAGCGCCTCCTTGATGGCGTGGTCGACCTCTCCTTGATCGAAAGAAGTGGCGACGTCGCCGGCCTCGATGTACTCCGCCGCGCCGATGCCCGCGCGGCGACCGAAGACGATGAGGTCGGAGAGCGAGTTACCGCCTAGACGGTTGGCGCCGTGCATGCCGCCGCCCACTTCGCCCGCGGCGAAGAGCCCGGGTGCGGCGGTTTCCTGGGAGTCCGCGTCGACTTGGACGCCCCCCATGATGTAGTGACACGTCGGGCCGATCTCCATGGCTTCGCGCGTGATGTCGACGCCCGCGAGCTCCATGAATTGGTGGTACATCGAGGGCAAGCGTCGCCGGATGAACTCGGGCGAACGGCGTGACGCGATGTCGAGGAAGACGCCGCCGTGGGGACTGCCGCGACCGGCCTTCACTTCGGTGTTGATCGCGCGCGCGACTTCGTCACGGGGCAAGAGCTCGGGGGGGCGGCGTCCGGCACTGTGGTCGTCGTACCACTTGTCGGCCTCTTCTTCAGACTCCGCCGTCTCGGCGCGGAACATCGGCGCGACGTAGTTGAACATGAAGCGTTCGCCGAGCGAGTTGCGAAGCACGCCGCCGTCACCGCGCACGCCCTCGGTGACGAGCAGTCCGCGCACGCTGAGGGGCCAGACCATCCCCGTCGGGTGGAACTGGACGCACTCCATGTCGATGAGCTTCGCTCCGGCCCACAGCGCCATCGCGTGACCGTCGCCGGTGCTCTCCCATGAGTTCGAGGTGAACTTCCAGGACTTGCCGGCGCCGCCCGTCGCGAGGACGACCGTCTTCGCTTGGAACGTGACGAACTCGCCGGTGGCGCGCCAGTACCCGACGCAGCCCGCGACGCGGCCCTCGGCGTCGTGGACGAGTTGGAGGACCTTGCACTCCATGAACACGTCGGTACCCATCGAGACGACCTTTTGCTGCAAGGTGCGGATGAGTTCGAGACCGGTGCGGTCACCGACGTGGGCGAGTCGCGCGAAGCGGTGGCCGCCGAAGTCACGTTGAAGGATCTTGCCGTCCTTAGTGCGGTCGAAGAGCGCCCCCCACTGCTCGGGCTCCCAGACGCGGTCGGGCGCTTCTTTCGCGTGCAGTTCGGCCATGCGGTAGTTGTTCAAGTACTTGCCACCGCGCATGGTGTCGCGAAAGTGCACCATCCAGTTGTCTTCGGGGTAGACGTTGCCCATCGCCGCGGCCATGCCACCTTCCGCCATGACGGTGTGAGCCTTTCCAAGGAGGGACTTGGTGATGATGCCGACCTTGAGGCCGCGCTGACCCGCTTCGATGGCGGCGCGAAGGCCCGCGCCGCCGGCGCCGATGATCAGTACGTCGTACTCGTGGTGTTCGGTCGTTACGTCGGTCACGAAGAGTCCTTAAACCTAGAAAAGCTTGTAGTCGGAGATGGCGCCCGAGGCGACGAGTCGCACGTAGATGTCGGTGGCAGCCACGAAGACGAGCGACGCCCAAGCGAAGTTCATGTGCTTCGCGTTGAGTGGCGTCACGAACTTCCAGAACTTGTAGCGAAGCGGGTGGGCCTTGAAGCTCTTTACCTGACCACCGCACAGGTGGCGACAGGCGTGACACGACAGTGAGTACAGCCAGAGCAACGTGGCGTTCACCGTGAGGACGATCGTGCCCACGGTGACGCCCCAGCCGAGGCCGGGCTGGTGGAACGCGAGCACCGCGTCGTAGGTGAGCAGCACGTTAAAGACGAGACCCGCGTAAAAGAAGTAGCGGTGCAGGTTCTGCATCAAGAGTGGGAATCGCGTCTCGCCCGAGTAGGAACCGTGCGCGTCGGCGACGGCGCAGCTCGGTGGCGACCACCAGAACGCGCGGTAGTAGCTGCGGCGATAGTAGTAACACGTGAGACGAAATCCCAGCGGGAAGATCAGGATCAACAGCGCCGGCGACAGCGTCCAGGCGTTGACGGAGAAGACGAACTTGGCGCCGGGCACGCAACTGCCGCCAATGCACGGGGAGTAGAACGGACTGATGAGGTCGCGGTGCACGAGGGCGCCGACGTAGTAGTACTTGTTCTGAAAGGCCGCCCACGTCGAATAGATGACGAACGCCGTGAGGATGGCGACCGTGACGACGGGCTGGATCCACCAACGATCCTTGCGAAGGGTCGGCTCGTTCGGACCGCCTCGCGTTCCACCCAGTTGAACCTTGGTCGAGCTCTCTAGGGCCGTCACTGACACTCCTCGTTCGTAGTCCCCCGGGTACCGCACTGCAAATTCAATACTAGGCAGCGTGCGCGCGATGCCAAAGACGCGCGCACGTCACCCCCACCCCAAAAAAATGATGAACGACGTCGACAAACGTTCGACGAGTTCCTCCGACTACTGCGTACCCCCGCGACGGCCTTCGGCCGTTCCTCCGAACAGTGCCCAGATCACCAGACCGAGTCCTGGAACCAAGAACCAGATGCCGAAGACCAACGCGAGCACGACGAAGAAGGCGCCCATACCGAGGGTGAAGGGCCAGATCGACGTGCCGGGAAAGGCGCCCACGACGCCCGCACCTTGGGCTTGGGTCGCGTGGGGATCGTCTTCGGGGCGCGCGCGCATGCGGCGGCTCCACCAGTAGTAGTAGCCACCGGGCAAGAAGCACAGCAGCATGCCCGCGAACATCATCACGCTGCCCGCGTTCTCGTGACCCCAGTTCCAGTAGACGGCGACCATCACGCCGAAGAACAGCCCGAGGCTCAACAGGACCTTCGATTCGGTCCTCACGCGACGGGCGCTTCGTCGGGGGTTTCGTGGTGGGTTTCGTGGTGGTGACCGTGTTCCGCCGCGGTGTGACCGGGGTGGTTGTAGTCCCACGTCGGTCGCTCGGAGCGAATCTGGGGCAGACGGTAGAAGTTGTGGTGCGGGGGAGGCGACGTCGTGAACCATTCGAGCGTGTGTCCGTCCCACGGGTTGTCACCGGCCGGATACTTCTTCCAGCTGTAGACGATGTTCACCATGAAGGCCACGGTCGAGATGCCCACCATGACCGCGCCGATCGTCGAGATCTGGTTCAAGAACTGCCACGAAGGGTGCAGTGGGTACGCGGCGATCCGTCGTGGCATCCCACGCAGTCCGAGGAGGTACATCGGCAGCGTGAAGACCTGGGTGCCGATGAACAAGAACCAGAACTGGATCTTGCCGATGGTCTCGTTCAAGAGGTAGCCGGTGATCTTCGGGCCCCAGTAGTAGAGGCCACCCATCGCGCCGAGGACGAGAGCCATCACGATCGAGTGGAAGTGCGCCACCACGAAGTAGGTGTCGTGGGTGAAGAAGTCGAGCGGGGGACTCGCGAGGTAGATGCCCGTGAGGCCACCGATGAGGAACGTGATCAGGAAGCCCACTGCCATCAACATGGCGGTGGAGAACCAGACTTCCCCTCGCCACATGGTGCCGATCCAGTTGAACATCTTGATGCCCGTCGGGACCGCGATCAAGAGACTCATGATGGAGAAGAAGGGCAACAACACGACACCGGTGGTGAACATGTGGTGCGCCCACACGCCGAGCGAGAGCGCGCCGATCGACAGCGTCGCGAAGACCATGCCCTTGTAGCCAAAGACGGGTTTGCGCGAGAAGACGGCGATGATTTCGGTGACCATGCCGAAGAACGGCAGGGCCAAAATATAGACCTCCGGATGGCCCCAGAACCAGAAAATATGCTGCCAGAGAACGGGCACCCCCCCGCCTTGGACCGAGAAGATGTGCGTGCCGAAGTGTCGGTCGCAGTAGAGCATGATGAGTCCCGCCGTCAGGACGGGAAAGGCGAGGAGGATCAGAATCGCCGTGATCAGAAGGTTCCACGTGAAGATCGGCATGCGAAACATGGTCATGCCGGGAGCTCGCAAGTAGAAGATGGTCGCGCAGAGATTGACGCCGGTGAAGATCGCGGAGAATCCCGTCAGCAGCAGTCCGCCGATCCACAGGTCGGCACCCGCGCCGGGCGTGTTGATCGAGTTCGACAGTGGCGCGTAGGCCACCCACCCGAAATTGGCGGCGCCGCCGGCGACGAAGAAGCCCGACAACATCGTGATCGAACCCGTCAGGTAGAGCCAGTAACTCAACGCGTTGAGACGAGGAAAGGCCATGTCCGGTGCACCGATTTGGATGGGCACGATGATGTTGGCGAGCGCGCCGAAGGCGAAGGGTCCAACGAAGAGGTAGATCATCACCGATCCGTGCATGGTGAACAGTTCGTTGTACTGCGCGAAGGAGACGAGCGAGCCGTTGGACGTCGTGAGTTGCGCGCGAATGACTTCGGCGAGCGCCCCACCGATCACCATCATGATCACGGCGGTCACGGTGTAGGACATGCCGATGATCTTGTGGTCGGTCGTCGTCATCCACTTCAAGATGCCCGTGGGACCGTGGTGCTCCTCGTGCCCGTGGTCGTCGTGCTCGAGGGCGACTGGCGGGTCGAGTACGTCAGTCATCAGTTGTTCCCTTCGCTCTTCGTGGACTTCGTCGGCACGACGGACGAGGTCTGCTGACTCGTGGCGGTCTGGGCGGCCTGGGCCGCGTTCGAGTTGGCGTTACTCGAGAGCCACGCGGTGTAGGCGGACTGACTGACGACCTTCACGCGAAAGACCATGAGGGAGTGGTAGAGACCGCAGAGTTGCGTGCACTGTCCGTCGAAGGTCCCGGTACTCACCGCGCGAAGGGTGAACTGGTTCAACACACCGGGCAGTGCGTAGCGAGAGAAGTTGAAGTCGTGCACGTAAAAGCCGTGAATGACGTCCGACGAGGTCAGATTGATGTGCACGTTGGTGTTGACGGGCATCACCATGATCGGGTTTTGGGTGGTCTGGCCCACGACGACGACGTTCTGACCGGGGTAGGTGAACTTCCAGCCCCACTGAAAGGCGTTCACGTCGATGGTGACGTTCGTCTTGGGGTTCGCGACCTCTTTGTTCTCCACGACCATGGTGGCGGCGAAGAGACCCAACACGATGAGCACGGGAACGATGGTGTACGCCGTCTCGAGAGGGATGTGGTACTGACTCTGCTTGGGGATGCGGTCGCTCTTGCGGCGGTACTTGAACACGGCCCACACGATGAGAATCGTGGTGAAGCCGCCGACGATGACGGCGCCAATGGAGAAGCCCTGCCAGAGGTGATACGTCGAGCGCGAACTCGTCGTGGCACCTGGCGAGGCGCCAAAGGTCGGCACGGTGCAACCGGCCAGCGCGAGGGCGGCAAAGGGGAGCGCAACAATACGTCGCACGCGCCGCCAGCGGCGTTTGCGGTTGGAGACTCCCTGTGGGGACAGGGCGGGTGGTTCCACGGAGAAAACCTTACTCATTTTTTAAGGTTGGTTGGCTCGCCGGGCCCCAGTAGTGAGCACCGCGTGACGAGACCAACGGGCCGGTCGGATCGGTGACTACTTGTCGTCCTCGGATGACTTCGTCTCGGAGGCGTCAGTGGCCTTCGTCGTGCCCGACGCCTTGCCTTCCTTCAGACCTTTTTCGAACTCGTTCTTCGCCGAGCCGAGGTTCTTGGCCAATTTCGGAATGGCCGCGCCGCCAAAGATGAGCACGGCGACGACGATGACCACGATCAAGAGATCCGGCCCAAAAATTTCACCAAAGAACACGGTCTACTCCTCTGACGTGCGTAAAACCAACAGTAGTCCGCTCGGCGCGGAGCTCGGCTACGCCAACGCCGCCTCTCATCAGGCTGGGCAAGAATGAGCGGGTGACCCAAGCGCCCCGCGAGACGTCCCGTGACGCCCTGAGCGTCGCCTTCACCGTAGGCACCTACGGGATCGCTTTTGGAGCCGCCGGGATCGCCGCTGGATTCTCGGTCCTTCAGACCTGCCTCTTCTCTCTTCTCACCTTCACGGGCGCCAGTCAGTTCGCGGCCGTGGGCGTGATGGCGGCCGGTGGGGGCGCGGCGAGTGCCGTCGCCGCGGCGACCATGCTCGGCACGCGCAACGCCCTTTACGGACTTCAGATGGCTCCACTGGTGCGAGTGAAGGGGTTACGCCGGGTCGTGGCGGCGCACCTCACGATTGACGAGTCGACGGGCGTCGCGCTCGCGCAAACACCGCGCGGTACGAGCGCGATGCGACGGGGCTTTTGGCTCACCGGTGCGGGCGTCTATCTCTTTTGGAATCTTTTCACCTTGCTCGGCGCGCTCGGCGCGCGAGCGCTCGGCAGTCCGGCGTCGTGGGGTCTCGACGCGGCGGTACCGGCGGCGTTCTTGGGACTCCTCTGGCCGCGCCTCACCACGACATTCCTTCGGGTCGTCGCGGCGTCGTCGATGGCCTTCGCGCTCCTCGTCACGCCCTGGTTGCCCGCGGGACTGCCCATCATCGCGAGCGCGCTCGTCGCGGTCGTCTTTGGATGGCGCGAGCGATGAGTTCTTCGACGGCTTGGATCGTGCTGGGCGCGACCAGCGTGTTGTGTTTCGGCGTCAAACTGCTCGGTTACTACATCCCCGAGGCGTGGCTCGCGCGTCCGCGACTCCAGCGCGTGAACGCTCTCGTACCGATTTCCCTCTTGAGCGCGCTCGTCGTCGCCGAGGGTCTGGTCACCAAAACCCACGTCGTTCTCGACCACCGCTTGGCCGGTCTCGCGGTCGCCCTCGCGGCACTCTTCGCGAAGGCGCCGTTTCCCGTCGTCGTCGCGTCCGCGGCGATCACCTCAGCGCTGGTGTACCACTTGCACTAGCCGGCGAGTGCGACGCCCAAGACCATGGCCGCGATCGTGCCGAGCATGCCGATCCCCGCGAAGATTCCTTTCGCCTTGGGTGACGGAACCTTCGTGTGCAAGAACGCACCGAGTCCGGCGATGATCACGCAGGCCATCTTGATGCCGAAGGCGATATTCCAGCTCGGCGTCTTATACGAGCCCGCCACCGCGACGTTCCACACGCCTGTGACGATCAAGAGGCCGAAGGCGGGCCACGTGAACCTCGCGAAGGCCTTCGCGACTTTGCCGGGCGCGTCGTGAGAGATCCCACGAAGTGTCACGACGAGTCCGGCGAGAACGAGTTGTCCACCCACCCACACGCACGCGCCGAGCACGTGCAAGCTGAGCCGGACGATGGTCCAGGCGTTGGCGAGTTGCGCGTGATGCGCGACGGTGAACACCGAGCTCACCTACCTTGCCAGTTCGGGTCGCGCTTCTCGGCGAACGCGACGGCGCCTTCCATGGCGTCGCCGCTCAGTCCGATCATCGCGAAAGCCTCGTCGTTCACGACCCACGCGTCAGCCTCCGTGAGTTCCCCGGCTCTGCGCATCACGTCCTTCGACGTACGAACGGCCAACGGCGCGTTCTTCGCGATCCGCTCGGCGAGCGCGATGGCGACGTCAAGGACGACGTCGCCGTGCACGACGTGGTTCACGAGACCGAGCTCGTAGGCGCGCGCGGCGCTGATCGGATCGGCGGTGAGCGCCATTTCGAACGCGATCGTCAGGGGAACACGCTTGGGCAAGCGGATCAGTCCGCCCGCGCCCGCGACGAGACCCCGCGACGCTTCAGGGATGCCGAACATCGCGTGGTCAGCCGCGACGACCATGTCGCAGCTGATCATCATCTCGAAGCCGCCCGCGAGGGCCGATCCATTGGCCGCGGCGATCAGGGGCTTGGGGAAGTCTCTCTTCGTGAGGCCCCCGAAGCCCTTGTCGGTGATGGGGAACTCTCCCGTGGCGAATGCTTTGAGGTCCATGCCCGCGGAAAAGGCCTTGTCGCCCGCGCCGGTCAACACCACGACCCAGACGTCGTCGTCCGTTTCGCACTCGTCGAGTGCGTCACTCAACGCGATCGCGGTCGCGCGGTTGATGGCGTTGCGAGCTTCGGGCCGGTTAATGGTGAGTAGTTCAACGTGCCCGCGACGTTCGCGCAGTATCTCATCGGCCATTTGAGCTCCTTCGAAAATCCCTTGCGGGCTTCGACCGAGACGCTAGTTGACGTCGGCCATTGGCGTGCGTGCGAAACTGACCACGTGAACGCGCGAGCTCGACTCTTCGTAACGCTCGAGGGCTACGCGGTCGAAGGTGGCTTCGATCGACCCGGCGGTCCGATGACCTGTTACGCGCCGACGATCGGGCTCAGTCGTCACGTGGGTCCGGGCGTCGCGGACGATCTCTGGCGTCAGTACGAGCAGGTCTTGGACTTCGTGCCAGCGCTCGGCTTCGCGGGCGTGCGGCTCAGCGTCGAATGGGCGCGCGTGGAACCGCGTCAAGGACAGGTCGACGACGAGGCACTCCGTCGATACCTCGACGTCGTTCGCTACGCGCGCACACTCGGACTAGACGTGACGATCGCGCTCGTGGACGCGGTGTGGCCCTCGTGGACCGGCCAAGAAGCGTGGCTCCTGCCGTGGGTGGTGCCCCACGTGCTGGCGCACGCGAGGAGAGTCGTCGAGGCGATGGACGACGACGTCACGGGCGTCGTCGTCTTCACGCAGCCCGAAGAACTCGTCATGCGGGGATTCCTTGCCGGCAAGGCGCCGCCGTGGCGCAAAGGGGCCTTTAGCGACGCGCGCTTCGCCAACGCCCAGATCGGTGAGATCATCGGCGCTCTCGATACGGACGAGACCGTCGGACCACTCCTCGTTCGCTCGAGTGCCGTCACGTCACTCGACGTCGCGCCTGAAGAGTTCGCTGAAGCGCGACGAACCCTCGACGTCGACGAGATCTACGTACGCTCGCTCCTTCGCGGCAGTGGTCCGACGAGTACGGGCGCGGGACTGCTCGCGTTGCACGGTGACGAGTGGCGCGTCAACGCGCCAGAAGAGTTACTCAGCGCCCTTCGCTGACTCACCACCGGGGTGCTCTTCGCTCCACTCTTGTTCCTCGTGGGCCTCGCGACGCTTCTTCAGGTAGTGCAAGCCGACGACCAACCCGACGACGAGGACGAGCACGGCGATGCCGGCCCAACCAGACCACTTCTGGATGGTTCCGAGGGCGTGGCCCGCGAAGTAACCGAGCAACGTGTAGCCGACACCCCATAAGAGGGCGCCGGCGGCGTTGGCCGCGAGGAAGCGTCGATAGGGTAACCGACTCATCCCCGCGAGGCCCGGCATCACCGCGCGAAGGAAGGCCGTGAACCGTCCGACGAAGACGTAGGTGGCGCCGCGACGACGCAGACCCTCGAGCGCTCGTTCGAGCGCGTCGTGCCGTTTGCGAAGGATGGGGAGTTCGATGAGTCGATGGCCGTAGCGTTTACCGATCTCGAAGCCGAGGGAGTCGCCGACGATGGCGGCGACGACGACCAAGATCGCGACGGTCACCACGTTGACGCGGCCCTGACTCGCGACGACGCCCGCCACAATCACTGACGTCTCGCCGGGCAACACGAAGCCAATGAACAGCGCGGCCTCACCAAACACGAGCAGAGCGACGAGCACGTAGACGATCACCGGCGAAACGCTGTGCAATTTTTCCGTCAAGAACGAGACGATGGAGGCGTTCAACATCTATCCATTGTGGTTGATAAATCTTCGCTAAGAGTGGCCCGCTGCCGGACTATCAGCGAAAATGCTGTGGCACCATGGTGTCGTGTCACAACCACCACGTGCCAAGGGGCACGATCTTTTGTCGCGTTCATCACTGCTTCGCCCTCCGGTGGGTGCGAAAGCGCTGAGCGCCTGGTCGTTGTTGCCGCTGCGCCTCTTCCTTGGCGCGACCTTCACCTACGCCGGTCTCCAGAAGTTGGCGAATCCCAATTTCTTCGACGCGAAGAGCCCAATCTCCATTCAGTCCCAACTCATCGCGGCCGCGCGCACGAGTCCCATTCACGCGCTGTTGAGCCATCTCGGAAGTGTCGCCGTCCCGGTCGGCGTGATCATCGCGCTCGGCGAACTAGCCATTGGCCTCGGTACCTTGGTGGGACTCTTCACCCGGGTCGCCGCGGCCGCCGGACTGTTGTTGTCACTCTCGTTGTTCTTGACGGTGAGCTTTCACGCGTCACCTTTCTTCACTGGCGCGGACATCGTGTTCCTCTTCGCGTGGATTCCCTTCATCGTGGCGGGCGGAGGATCGCAACTCTCGATGGACGCGTGGATCAAGGAGCGCGTCGCGAAGGAGCATCAACGACCGTCGCCCCTCCTCGTACCCGTCGCCTTCGCCACCGTGCAACGCCTTTGTGGCAACTTCAACAAAGGCACGTGCACAGCTCGTGGGGGCCAGCCTTGTGACGCGGCGGCCTGTCCCGTGTTGCTGGAAGAGGGCGCGCGACCGCCGACGCCCGCCGTCGCGGGCGCGGCCGACCGGCGCGCTGTCGTGCTCGGGGGCGCGCTCGCCGCCGCCGTGGGGACGTCGGTCGTCATCGCGGGAGCGGCCGCGGCAGTCGCGGGTCGACTCATCGACGCCGCGCCGAAACCCAAGGGCCAAGGGACACAACTCGCCCCGCCCACGACGTCGCCGACGACGGCTACGACGACAACCGCGCCGGGTGCCTCAACCACAACGACCGCGCCGGGTTCGGCGCTGGGCCAGCTACTCGGTTCGGCGAGTCAAGTACCGAAGAACCAAGCCGCGAGTTTCACGATTCCCTCGAGTGGTGATCCCGGCATCGTGATTCACACGGACGCGGGTGAGTTCGTCGGCTACGACGCGGTCTGTCCCCACACCGGTTGCACGGTCGGCTACTCCAACTCCGCGAAGATCATCGTGTGTCCTTGTCACGGCTCAGAGTTCCAGGTGAGTAACGGCGACGTGATCGTGGGACCGGCGCCGCACGGACTGACGAAGTTGAAGATCGTTGAAGGAGCCAACGGTAACCTCTACCTGCAATGAGTGATCAACCCCTGCGCGTCCTGGTTATCGAAGACGATTACGACCTGGCGAGTGCGGTGGCGGGACTGTTGGTCGACGAAGGCTTCGCCGTCGTGCAGCGTCACGACGGCGAGACGGGTTTCGAAGAAGCATTGAACGGTGCCTACGACGTCATCGTGCTCGACATCATGCTGCCGCGACGAAGTGGCTTTCGGGTCTGTCAGGACCTGCGCGCGGCGGGACTACAGACGCCCCTTTTGATGTTGACCGCGAAAGAGGGGGACTGGGACGAAGTCGAAGGGCTGGACGTCGGGGCCGACGATTTCTTGCGAAAACCCTTTGAGCGCGCCGTTTTCATGGCGCGCGTGCACGCACTGCTTCGCCGTCAAGATCGTGGTCGGCCGCAGATGCTCACGCTCGGCACGGTCGTGTTGGATCCCATGAGTCGTCACGTCACGTCACAAGGGCGAAACGTGACGCTGACGCCACGAGAGTTCTCCCTCTTGGAGTTCTTCATGAATCGCTCGAAGGTCACGCACACCAAATTGGAGATACTGAACTCAGTGTGGGGTAGTGATTTTGACGGCGACCCGAACATCGTCGAGGTCTACGTGGGCTACCTTCGACGAAAGATCGACGTGATGGATGAACCGTCGATCATCCACACGGTGCGCGGTGTCGGTTACTGCGCGCGTGACGCGTGATGGCCAAGGGCCGTCAACTTTCAATCCGGGCACGCTTAACGCTCATCTTCGTCATCGCCATCACCATTATCTTGACCTTCACCGGGGTCGCGCTCGTTAACCTGGTGCACCGCTCACTCCTGAAGCAAGCGACCAATCAAATCGACTCGGTGATGGAACAGACCCAGCAGCGACTGGCGACGGCGAACGTCTCGGCCCCGCGGGTCATCAGCCTTCCGACTGTTGGTGACGTCGTGGTGCAGGTCACCAACTACGCCGACACACGAGTGTTAGCGGCGAGCTCGTCCATCCAGAACGCGCCGGTCCTCGCTCGGCCCGTCACCGACGCCCTCGTACCCAGCGGTCTCACCTTCCAATTCATCCGCGACGCGGCCAACCAGGCCACGCTCTCCGAGTTGAGTTCCGGTGACGTGTCGACGATCTCGACGACGCGAGGGCCTGCCCTCGTCTTTGGCTTCGTCTACGGAGGTGCGATCGAACACAGCGTTCGGGTGCTGTTGGTAAGTCTCTTGATCTCCTTCCCGTTGTTGTTGCTGATGTCGGGCGGTCTCATCTGGCTCGGCATTGGACTCGCGCTCGCGCCCGTTGAATCCATACGCCGTCGCGTCGACGCGATCGCGGCGGAAGACCTGACGGAACGCGTTCCGGTGACGGGCGGTGACGACGAGATCGCTCGCATGGCGCGAACGGTGAACGCCATGTTGGACCGCCTCGAGTCGGCCTCGAAGTTCCAACAGGAGTTCGTCTCTAACGCCAGTCACGAGTTACGAAGTCCCTTGACGACGTTGCTCGCCACTACCGAACGGGCGACGAGCGATCCGGCCAACGCCAACTGGACTGAGGTCGCTGACGTCATCATGCGTGAAGGTCGCCGTCTCGACGGCATCATCGGCGACCTGTTCTGGCTCGCACGCCACGACGAGGACCACATACTCAGCGAACGAGCGGACGTCGACTTCGACGATCTGCTCTACGAGGAGGCGACGCGCGTTCGCTCCATGAGCGAATTGGTCGTCGACACGTCGGCCGTCCACCCCACGCGAGTCGTCGGCGATCCAGCGATGTTGAAACGGATGATCCGCAACGTCGTCGATAACGCCATGCGCTACGCGCAACACGAACTTCGATTCGCCGCGCACTTCGATGGCGACGAAGCGGTCGTCGTCGTGAGCGACGACGGCGAAGGAATCGACGTGGACCAGAGCGCGCGCTTCTTCGAGCGGTTCACTCGCGCGGACTCGGCCCGGAGTCGTCAGTCCGGGGGAACGGGGCTCGGACTCGCGATCGTCACCGAGATCGTCATTCGCCACGGGGGCTCGGCCCGGTTCATGACCGTGGATAGTGGATCGACCATCGAGCTGCGCGTTCGCAGTGACGGACAACGTCTCGCGACCTAGGTTCCGATCCGCCGAGAGCGACGTAAAGTCATCGATATGAACACCGACGAACTCGCGACACTCACCGCCGATCCCATCCAAACGCTCGGCATGAGCTTCTACTTCGACCCACTGACGGGCGAACGCGCGAAAGAACACGGACTCAACATCTACGAGTACTACGGGCTCGGTCGAGCTGGGACGCTGGGCGACGTCGACACGCCGACCGTGTTCGACGCCTTCACGTTCTTCAATCAGTCGACGATCGATTTTCTCTGGACTCGAGCGAAGTCGAAGGCGGACCCGGTGGCGACTGCCGCCGACTATCTCCTCGCGGCGTACGCGTTCGCCGATCGGACCTTCGGTGGCGTCGACTTGACCGTGCTCGCGAACTTTGCGTCAGCCGCTCGAAAGGTCGTCGACGCCCAGCCGGGCGGCGTGTGCCCACTCGTGGACGGATACAAGAAGTACCCCGCGCCGGCCAACCCGGTGCACGCGGCGTACCTCGGCACGATCTTCCTTCGAGAGCTTCGCGGAGGGGTACATATTCACGCGGTGAATGACGTCGGCATTTCGCCGTTGGAGGCCTGCTACCTGCAAGATCCCGGCGTCTTCACGCTGCACGGCTACCAGGCCGACGAAGCGCCTGAGATCACCGAGGAACTAGAAGCCAAGAAGTTAGAGGCCGAAGAGTTGACGAGTGTCGCGATGCAGAAGTGTTTCGACGTGCTCAGTGACGTGGAGCGCGAGGCGCTCGCCGCAGGCACGCGCGCGATGTTCGAAGCTCTTACCAACCCGGTACCCGTGACTCGGTAGTTCCGTGGCACACCGGCACGCGTTTTCGACCACGCGCGATCGTCTCTTGACCGTTCTGATCACGGGCGCGGTCCTCGAAGTCCTCTGGACGGTGTACCTCGGATGGCGTCTTCCCCGTCATCACGTCGCGTACCACTGGGACGTCGCGTGGGTGGGGCTCGACGTCGCCGAGATCCTCATGCTCGTCGGCGCGGCGTGGGCCGCGTGGCGTCGTCGAGCGGTGCTCATCTTGTTCGCAATCGCGTCGGCGACGTTGTTGTTGCTCGACGCGTGGTTCGACGTCACGACCTCCGGTCAGAAAGGCTTTGGGGAAAGTCTCACGCTCGCGATCGTCGTCGAGGTGCCCTCCGCGCTGGCGTTGCTCTGGGTCGCTCGACGTGCCGCGCACGTGTTGCTCACGACGCAACTCGATCGTGGTCACCTCGCCGATCTACCACTTCGAGAGATACCGTTGACGCCGACCCTCGATGACTAGTAGTGCACGCCTTCGAGGTCGAGGAGAAAACGCTTGACCTCGTCGCCACCGCCGTAACCACCGATTCCCGTCGACGAGACCACGCGATGACAGGGGACAACGACGGGCCACGGGTTGGCGTGATTCGCGTTACCTACCGCGCGCGACGCGAGTGGTCGATCGACGCTGACGGCGACGTCGCCGTAGGTGCGCACCTCGCCGTAGGGGATCTCGGTGAGCGCGTCCCAGACGTCGTGTTGAAAGTCCGTGGCGTCGATCTGAGCCAACGAGACGTCGAAGTCGCGCCGCGTGCCCTTGAAGTACTCCGCGAGCTGTAGGGCGCAGCGCGCCACGGCACGCGGCGGCGTTCCCGTTGACGCGCGTCGGCGTTGATTCGGTAAGTAGATGGCGGTGACGGCGTCGTCGGTTCCTTCGACGCCGAAGGGACCAACTGGTGAGGGGACGTGAGCGAGAAAGGTTTCCATGGTGACGTTCTAGTTCGTAGGTGTACGGTCTCGACGATGGAGACCCTCATAGTAGAAAACGGCAACGTGCGCCTGCAGGTCTATCTGCAGGGAGAAGGGCCGACGGTCTTGCTCTTGCACGGCTGGCCCGACACCGCGGCGCTCTGGGACGACGTCGCGCCGGAACTGGTGGGCGCCGGCTACCGCGTCGCGGCGCCCGATCTTCGCGGGTGTGGCCGAAGCGACAAACCGATCGACCTCGCGAGCTACAAGATGCACCATCTCGTGAGTGACGTGGCGAACATCATCGGGGCGCTCGGCGACGAGAAGGTGACGCTGGTCGGTCACGACTGGGGCGCGAACCTCGCGTGGGCGGTTGCGGCGTATCGCCCCGAGCTCGTGGAACGACTCTGCGTAGTGTCGGTGGGTCACCCGACGGCGTTCTGCTCCGCGGGTATCGAACAGCAGGTGAAGAGTTGGTACACGCTGCTCTTTCACATCGAGGGTCTCGGTGAGGCGTTTCTAAGAAAAGACGACTACGAGGTGATGCGGCGTTGGGTTGGTCATCCCCGCGCCGAGGACGTCATCCAAGAACTTGAACGCGATGGTCAGATGACGGCGCACCTCATGTGGTACCGCGCGAACCTCGCGCCCGACGCCTTCATCAAGGCGCCGCCGACGTTGCCGCCCATCGAGGTTCCCGTCCTCGGGCTCTGGTCGAGTGGCGACTTCGCGTTGGGCGAACGACAGATGACCGACTCCGCGTCATACTGCACCAAGGGCTTCACCTACGTCCGCTTCGAAGGTCAAGGTCACTGGTTGCCACTCGAAGCGCCTCGTGAACTATCCCACGAGGTCATCGATTTTTGTTCAGCGTCTCGTTGAAGCCGCCGGGTCCAAGGGGTGAGGCTGGTAGAACAATGGAGTGAAAATTGCGCTCTACAAAGAGTCGCGCAAGGGTGAAACCCGTGTTGCGCTGACGCCCGTCGCGGTGAAGACCCTCGTCGGTGACGGGTGGCAGGTCGAAGTGGAGCACGACGCCGGCGAACTCGCGCACTTCAGTAACGAGAGTTACACGGCCAGTGGCGCCACCATCGTGGACGTCGCGTCGGGTGACGTGAACTTACGCGTCAACGCGCCAACCGCTGAGGAAGCCTCGCGTCTCAGCGAAGGATCGCTGCACCTCTCGTTCCTCTCGCCCCTGTTGCAGCTCGACGTCGTGAAGGTCTTGAACGACCGCAAAGTTACTGTCCTCTCCTTCGATCTCCTGCCGCGCATCTCGCGAGCGCAGTACATGGACGCGCTCTCTTCGCAGGCGACCGTCTCGGGGTACCGCGCGGCACTCGCCGGCGCCACGTACCTCGACCGCTTCTTCCCTTTGCTCACGACCGCGGCCGGCACGATTCGTCCGGCGAAGGTGCTCGTAATGGGTGTCGGGGTGGCCGGTCTCCAAGCGATCGCCACCACGAAGCGCCTCGGCGCGAAGGTGCGCGCCTACGACGTGCGCTCGGCCGCGAAGGAAGAGGCCGAGTCCGCTGGGGCGACCTTCGTGCAACTCGGTGTCACGGCCGACGCGGCCGGTGGCTACGCGCGCGAACTCACCGACGACGAGCGCCAACAGCAACAAGCGGCGTTGCTCAGTGAAGTCGCCGGATCGGACGTCGTGATCACGACGGCGGCCGTGCCCGGTCGAAAGTCACCGATTCTCGTGACGACCGCGATGGTCGAAGCCATGGCCGAGGGTTCGCTCATCATCGACATGGCCGCCGACGGGGGCGGGAACTGCGAACTCACGAAAGTGGGCGAGGTCATCGAACACCAGGGTGTTCGCGTCGTGGGTCTGGCGAATCCGCCCTCGGAGATGGGAACGGACGCGAGTTTTCTCTACGCGAACAACGTCCTCAAGCTGCTGGGACTCTTTGGCTCGAAGGGCGAATTGACCCCCGACTGGAACGACGAGGTCGTTATCGGCGTCACCGTCGCACGAAATGGTGACGTCAATCACGCGCCGACGGCCGAGGCGCTCGGCGTCGCGCACGTGGCGATCACGCCCGAAGTTAAGGAGACCCCATGAGCAACCTCTTGTTGCAGTACGCCACCGTCTTGGTGCTGAGTGCCTTCGTCGGCACGGAGATCATCGCGAAGGTGCCGAGCATCTTGCACACGCCACTCATGAGCGGCTCGAACGCCATTCATGGCGTCATCATCGTCGGTTCGATGCTCATCCTCGGCTCGGCCAACACCAACCTCGAAGAAGTCCTGGGATTCCTCGCGGTCATCCTCGCGACACTCAACGTCGTGGGTGGTTTCGTCGTCACGGACCGGATGCTCGAGATGTTCAAGGGTCGCAAGCCCCAGCCCAAGAAGAAGTCCGATGAGGTCGCTTCATGAGTCGTGGGACCCTGATTGACCTTCTTTATCTCCTTTCCGCGACGACGTTCTTAGTGGCGCTGAAGGGGCTCGGCAGTCCCAAGCGCGCCCGCCTGGGCAACGCGGTGGCGGCCTTTGGCATGCTGGTCGCGATCGTGGCGACGTTCTTCAAGTTCGTCGACGGTCACCCCTTGCACCACGTGTGGCTCATCTTGCTCGCGATGTTCATCGGCACCATCATCGCGGTGCCGACCGCGCGCCTGGTGGAGATGACCGCGATGCCGCAGTTGGTGGCCATCTTCAATGGCGTTGGTGGCGGCGCGGCGTCGTTGGTGTCGATCACCGAGTTCGTGCACATCAAGTCCACGAACCCTGCGACCTACGTGACGTTGGAGGTCCTCCTCGGTGTCTTGATCGGTACCGTCTCGTTCGCCGGCTCGGCCATCGCGTTCGCCAAGTTGCAAGAACTCATGACCGGCCGTCCCGTTACGTACCCCGGTCAGCAGATCATCAACGCGATCGTCGGCGTTGGCGCGCTCGCGCTGATCGTCATCATCCTGGTTCAGGGTTCGACGGTGCTGCTCTGGGTTCTCTTGATCGTGGCGTTCATTCTTGGCGTCGCCTTCGTGCTGCCGATCGGCGGCGCGGACGTGCCAGTACTTATTTCACTACTCAACGCCTTCACTGGTCTCGCGGTGGCGGCGTCGGGCTTCACGCTCGGCTCGAACCTCCTCATCGTGGCCGGTACCCTCGTCGGCGCCTCGGGTATCTTGCTCACGCGTCTCATGAGTAAGGCGATGGGTCGCAGTCTCTCGAACGTGCTGTTCTCGGCCTTCGGTTCGAACATCACGGCGACGGGCGTGAGTGGCGTCGAAGGTCGAAGTGTTCGCTCGGGTTCGCCCGAGGACATCGGCGTGCTCCTCGGTTTCGCAAGCAAGGTCGTCATCATCCCCGGCTACGGTCTCGCCGTTGCGCAAGCGCAGCACGTGCTCCAAGAGCTCGCCCAAGTACTCGAAGGCCGAGGCATCGAGGTCTTCTACGCCATCCACCCCGTCGCGGGGCGTATGCCCGGGCACATGAACGTGCTCCTCGCCGAAGCCAACGTGCCCTACGAGGATCTCCTCGAGATGGACGAGGCGAACTCCGAACTCGCTACCGCGGACGTGGCGCTCGTCGTGGGAGCGAACGACACCGTGAACCCCGCCGCGACCAACGATCCTTCGTCGCCGATCTACGGCATGCCGATCATCCACGCAGACCTCGCGGAGAACGTCATCTTCTTGAAGCGCTCGATGCGACCGGGATTCGCCGGCATCGACAACGAGTTGCTCTACAACCCGAAGACGCTGCTGGTTTTCGGTGACGCCAAGGACACCTTGACGAAGGTCGTCGCTGTCGTGAAGGCCTCGTAGCTTCGTTACTGCGTGCTTACGCGTCGAGGCGCTCGAGCTCTTTCAGTTGGTCTTGGCTCAGCACGGTGACGGCCGCGACGTTGGCGCGGATCTGCTCGGCGGTGCTCGCGCCCGCGATGACCGACGAGACGCGGGGATGACTCAAGAGCCACGAGAAGGCCAGCGAAAGAATGGGCACGTCGATGTCGTGGGCGTAGGTCAGTAACTCGCCGACGCGTTGTTGGAACTCGTCGCTCAACCAGTGCGCGCTGCGCTCGGGCGCCATGAGCGCGAGGCGAGTCCCTTCGGGCAACGGTTCACCCGGCCGCACTTTTCCGGTGAGTAGTCCGTTCGCGAGTGGGTAGAAGGGCAAGAAGCCGAGGCCCAGCTCGTCACAGGCGGCGAGCACGCCGTCACGCTCGGGACTTCGGTCGAGCAGCGAGTACTGGTTCTGCACCGAGACGAACGCCGGACCATCGCCCGCGGCCTCCTTCGCTTCGCGAAGTTGCGTCACGTTGAAGTTCGAGCAGCCGATCTCGCGCACCTTGCCCGATTCGACGAGACCGCGCAGCGCGCCGAGCGTGTCCGCGATGGGCACCGTGTCGTCGGGGTAGTGCAACTGGTAGAGGTCGATGTAGTCGGTGCCGAGACGGCGAAGAGAGTCCTCGCAGGCCGCGCGCACGTAATCGGGGCTCGCGCCGACGTGCGTGTCGTCGATGGGCATGCCGAACTTCGTGGCGATCACGACGTCGGCGCGACGGCTACCTAGCGCCTTACCGAGGAAGACCTCGGACTTCGTCGCACCGTAGATGTCCGCGGTGTCAAAGAAGTTGACGCCCGCGTCGAGTGCCCCGTTGACGACGTTGGTCGCACCTTCTTGATCGAGTCGAGTTCCGAAATTGTTGCAGCCAAGTCCGACTTCTGAGACTCGAAGTGATCCAAGTGAGCGCTGTTGCATAACCGTCCTTTGTCACGAACGAGCATAGGCACGATGACGTTGGCGGTGGCGTGACGAAAGCGCTCAACTACGATGAGTGAAAAGGAGGGCACGTGAAAATAGCGGTTGATTACGATCTCTGTACGTCCAACGCGGTCTGCATGGGCATCGCCCCCGAGGTCTTCGAAGTGCGCGACGACGGCTTCATGTACGTGTTGAACGAGAATCCCGGACCCGAGTTCGACGAGCGCCTTCGCCAGGCCGTCGCCGGTTGTCCCAACGGCGCCCTCTCGATCGAGGAGTAGCCAGTGAGCGGTCCCCGGGTGCGGTTCGCACCGTCGCCGACGGGTTACTTCCACGTCGGATCCGCGCGCTCCGCGCTCTTCAACTGGTTCGTGGCGCGCCAAGATCCCGAGGGTGTCTTCATCTTGCGTATCGAGGACACCGACGCCGAACGCAATCGTGAGGAGTGGGTGGAAGGCATCTACTCAGCGATGAGTTGGCTGGGTCTGACCCTCGACGAAGGTCCTTTTCGCCAGAGTGACAATTTCGCCGCGCACGACAGCGCCGCGCAGTTACTTCGCCGCTCCGGGTACCTCTACTACTGCGACTGCACGTTCGCGGAACTCGAAGCGCGCAAGGGTCCGGGCGCCACGCCGGGCTACGACGGATTCTGTCGCGAGCGAGGTTTGGAGCGTGGTCCCACGACGGCGCTTCGTTTTCGCACGCCTCGCGAAGGGGTCACCATTGTCCGCGATCTCATTCGAGGCGACGTCGAGTTCCTCAATCACCTGATCGATGACTTCATCGTGGTGAAATCCTCGGGTGTTGTCCTGTACGCACTCGCCAACGTCACCGACGACCGTCACGACCGCATCACGCACGTCATCCGTGGTGAAGAGCACCTCGCCAACGCGCCCAAGCAGATGATGCTGTGGGAGGCCCTCAACGCCGCGACCGGCGACGAGGTGCCGCTCGCGCTTTACGCGCACTTGCCGCTCCTCGTCAACGAACAGCGAAAGAAACTCTCGAAGCGCAAGGACCCCGTGGCCACCGAGTCCTATCGCGATCAGGGATACCTCCCCGAAGCATTCGTGAACTACTTGGCGTTGCTCGGATGGAGTCCGCGCGGTGACGAAGAGATCGTGTCGCTCGCGACGCTCATCGAACAGTTTCGACTGAGTGACGTCTCGCACTCGCCAGCGTTCTTCGACGTGAAGAAGTTGACGCACATGAACGGCGAGTACCTTCGTGCGCTCACACTCGAGCAGTTCATCGAACGAAGCGCGCCGTGGGTTGCCCCGTGGACGAGCGCGTGGCGTCCGAGTGACCGAGAGCCTCCGTGGCGCGAAGAGCAGTTCGACCAAAGCCTCTACGCACTCGTCGCCCATTTGGTGCAAGAGCGCGTCGCGACCTTCGGCGAAGTTCCGTCGATGGTGGCGTTCTTCTTTCTCGACGACGTCGCGATGGACGAGGCGAGTTTCAACAAGGTGATCGTGAACGATCCCCTCGGGCGCGACGTTCTCAGTCGTGCGGTGCAACAGTTCGAACAGTTGACGTCGTGGGACGCGGCGTCCTTGCACGACGCGACGCAGTCATTGGGTGAAGAGTTGGGACTCGCGCTTCGAAAGTCGCAAGCGCCGATTCGTTGCGCCGTGACGGGAAGTCTCGTCGGGCCGCCGCTCTTCGAATCGCTCGAACTCCTCGGTCGTGAGAAGTCACTGGAACGACTTCGCGCCGCGCTGGAGCGCGTGTGATCTTTGGTCCCATCAAGTTGGTGCTGCGTCTCGTGAGCCTCTTCTTGACGGTGTTGGTCCTCTACTTCGCGGTCACGTTCGTGCAGATCTGGTGGCGCGGCCACGAACACTCAACGTCGCGGGCGCAGGCGATCCTCGTCTTCGGGACCACCGAGAACAACGGCACCCCGTCGCCGGAGTTGAAGGCGCGGCTCGATCAAGCGCTCTCGCTCTATAGAAAGGGCCGCGCGCCGTGGATCGTCGTGACCGGTGGCAATCTTCCCGGCGACGTGTACACGGAAGCGGGCGTATCAGCGACGTATCTCGAAGACCACGGTGTTACTTCGTCGCGCGTCTTGCAGGGCGCTGGGAACGACACGTGGCAGAACGTCCAGACGGTGATCAAGAAGTTGAAACGACACCACATCACGACGGTGATCACGGTGACCGATCCTTTTCACGAGTTTCGAGCGATGGCGATCGCCTCCTCGCAGGGCCTCAAGCCCTACCCGTCGCCGGTTCGCGACTCACCCACGATCAAACATCAGCTGTGGCGCTACTACCTCAAAGAGACCCTCGAAGTCGGTGTGGGCCGAGTCATTGGCTTTGGTCGACTGAGTTCGTGGACGACGACGGCGAGCAAGATCCACGTGCCAAAGATCCACGTGCCGAAGATCAAACTTCCGTCTGGCAACTGAGAACGGGACTCATATAAGATTGCCGAGCCCTTCGGGGGTGGTGTAATTGGCAACACAACTGGTTCTGGTCCAGTTATTCAGGGTTCGAGTCCTTGCCCCCGAGCGAATGAGTCAGCGGTCACGTTGGTTTTTTTCATGGTCCCATCGTCTAGTGGCCTAGGACATCACCCTCTCAAGGTGGAGGCACGGGTTCGAATCCCGTTGGGACTGCCATTTTGCGACGTGCCGGCACCTTCGTGCTCGGCGCGTCGAGTGAAGCGAAGAGAGGTCATTCGACGATTACGTCGAGCGGCTGCGCTTCTACTCTGGGCCCGAAGATCGGTTCGCCCTTCACGGGCAACAAGAGGATGACCGCCGAGAGCGCGACGACGACGGCGATGATCGACAACTCCCCTCGATAACCAAGGACGGTGATCAGGGCCGCGCCCACCGCGATCGAGATCGTCTGCGGCAGCGACGCGATGAGGTCGAACGCCGAGAACGCTCGACCCTGCAGTTCGTCGGGCGTGCGCAGCTGCAAGAGGGTGAAGGCACCGACCAAGAGAGGTGGCAGCGCGACGCCAAAGGCCACGGCGCCAAGAAGTACCAAAGGTATCGATCCGCCTTCGAACAACACGGCACCCACGACCACGAGGATGAGGCCCGCACCACTAAGCCAACGTTCACCTAGTCGGCGCATCACCGGCGCGGACAAGGGTCCACCGATGATGGCGCCCACGCCTTGGGCCGACATGATGACCCCAACGAAACTCGCGCTGCGATGAAGCTCGTTGCTCACGACGGCAAAGATCGCGGTCTCCGCGAATCCGACGACACTGAGGGCTACCGCTAAGGCGATCACCATGCGACGCAGGACGGGCGTCCTCGCGACGTGGTGAAATCCGGCCATAATCTCGGTGACGAAATGCGTGGGCACTCTCGTGGGCTTCTCCTCGCGCACGTGCAGCGCGAGGACTGACAACGCCGCGATCACGAACGTCGCTGAGTCGAGTACCGCGATCCAGTGACCGCCGACGAGGACGAAGAGTCCTGCGCCCGCCAGTGGCGCGATGAGACGTAGCCCTTCGCGAACCGTCCGAAGAAACGCGTTGGCGTCACCCAATTGATCGGCGGGAAGGAGCACGGTCAAGAAAGCAGACTGCGCCGAGCCAATGAAGTTGCCGGCGAAGCCGTAGAGGAACATTGTCAAGTAGATGATCCAAACGTCGTGCGACGAGTGCACGAGGAGCAGAAGCAGGACCAAGGCGGCACTCGCGACGTTGACCACGATGAGCACGGGGCGCCGACGAAAGCGGTCGACCAACATTCCCGCGAGTGGCGCGAAGAGGGCCGCGGCGACGCCAAAGAAGAACGTGAGTCCCGCCGCGGCGTTGGAGTGCGTGAGTTCCTTCGTCCAGATGCCGAGGGCCAAGAACATCGAGGTGTCGCCGAAGAGGGAGAAGCTTTGGCCGATCAAGTAGACGCGCGCGTCGCGCGTGGCAAGCACCTGGCGCATGCTCACGACGGACCGCCGGGAAGCCTCACGGGGAAGGAGAACATCAGCACCTCGACGGGAAGAGAGTCAACTGGGCGAAGTGACTTGTTTTGGAGGCGGTCGTGAAAGCGACTCAGTACCGCGAGGACTTCGCTGTTTACCTGTCGAAGTTCGTCCGGGGTCGCGAAGAGCATCACTTCAGTACTGTCGGATGCCTCCTGCCAGTCCTTTGGGAACTCTGACTTCGTGTCGAAGAAATGTTGCAAGCGGGTGAATCCACGTTCGAAGACCATTCGCTCGAGACCCTTCGCGGCGACGTTCAACTCGGGATCGTCGTTCGCGTCGTTGAAGCGAAGTCCGAGGTGCACCACTTTCCAGGGTCGTTGTCGACCGGAACCGCCTCCGGCTTCCTCGACGAACCCGTACTTGGCAAGTTGACGGAAGTGGAAGGAGCACGTCGTCGGCGACTCGCTAATGAGCTCACCAGCCTGGGTCGCGGTGAGCGGTCCTTCGAGCGCGAGCACTTCCAAGAGCGCGAGTCGGACGGGGTGCGTGAGCGCGCGCATGGACTTTGGATCGGTCAGTTCGCGAAGTTCCGGCTGCGTCACTTCAAGCGAGGAATCTTCTGGTGTTGCGGAGGTGGTCGTGTCGGGCATCCTTCGAGCGTACTCTCTCGAGAGATAGTTATCGAGAGTTATCTCTCGAAAGTTGACGTTCCCGTCGAGCCTGGATAAAAGAGCACGAGGAATAGGCAGTTGCTCACTGTCGCGGCTCGGGACTTGCCTATTACCTAATGAATAACAGTTGACGTTTCTCGCAAGGTCGCAGACGAAGCCACTGCGGCTCACTCGATAGTTGCGTCGCCGATGTCACTCTCGAAGGGCAGGTCTTCGGCGAACCAGGCCAGCATCCCGCCGGAGAGATTGACGACGTCAAAGCCGTTCTCCTGTAAATACGTCGCCGCGCGCAGTGAGCGGCCCCCGGAACGACAGGTACAGACGATCAGTTGGTCACGCGGGAGCTCGTCCAGATGATCGGGCAGCGCGGCGAGGGGAATGAGTGAAGCCATCGGCGCGTGGCCGGCGTCCCACTCACTTTCTTCTCGCACGTCGAGCAGAATTGCGTCCCCGTCGAGGAGTTCAAAGGCTTCGCTGGCACTCACTTCGTTGACGGACATGAATTGTTGACCCTTTGACTCGTAGTTCTCGCCGTCTAGTCGGCCTCTCTTTTCGAATCTACTCCCAGATCGTTTGACGGCGAAGGCGAAAAACTTGGCCGTAGGCTGAGTTCGTGCCAGAAAAGTTCCTCTCGCCCATGAGTGGTGACGAGCTCGCGGCCCGACTCGAAGATCCGCGTCTGTACCTCATCGACGTTCGAGAACCTGATGAAGTGGCCGCCTGGCAAATCCCTGGTGCGCACAGTATTCCTTTAGCGTCCCTGCACTCTCGACTCGGTGAAGTCCCACTCGACAAGGACTTGGTGCTCGTCTGTGCCAAGGGGACGAGGGCGCGCGAGGGCGTCGAGCTCTTGGCCGAAGAGGGCATTGAGAGTCGAGTACTCGACGGTGGCATGGGAGCGTGGGGCTCGACGTACGACCACGTCACCGATGACTTCGCCGGCGCGACGGTCGTCCAGCTTCGCCGCCGAGGCAAGGGTTGTCTTTCGTACGTCGTGGGCGCGGGGACTCGCGCCGTCGTGATCGACCCCTCACGCGATCTCCATCAATATAGAGAGGTCGCACGCGGTTACGGATGGACGATCACCCACGTCCTCGACACCCATCTTCACGCCGACCACCTGAGCGGTGCGCGCGAACTCGCTGCAGCTACCGGCGCTGCACTTTGGCTCAATCCGGCCGATCACTTTCATTTCGACTTCGAACCGCTGATTGACGGCAAGTTCATAGAGCTCAAGCCCGGCGTCGACCTGAAGGTCTCGTCGGTCAGTGTTCCGGGACATACCGAAGGTTCGACCATGTACCAGTTGGGCGAGAAGGCCATTTTCACCGGTGATACCTTGTTCCTTGAGAGTGTGGGGCGGCCGGACTTGGCCGATGAGGCAGAAGTCTTCGCCCACCACCTCTTTAAGAGCTTGCATGAGCGCGTTTTGCCGCTCAGCGACGAAATCACCGTATTTCCAGCGCATTTTGGGCCGAGCGTCGAGGTGCGCACGGGGAAATTCGTGGCTTCGTCGCTCGGGACGCTACGGCACGACTTGGCACCCTTGGCCCTCAACGAGCACGACTTCGTCGCGTGGGCAATCGCGAACGTCAAAGATCGGCCAGGGAATTACCAACAGATCGTGGAGATCAATGAGGGCCATTCGGAGATCAGCGGCGACGCAGATGAACTTGAAATGGGTCCGAATCGCTGCGCGATCGCGTAGTCGTTCCGTGTCGCCACCGAGTGGTGGGCGTTGTTGAAGCTTCGCAGTCACGGTCACGAACATCTTCAGGCGAACTTCAATGTCTCAACATCGAACTCAAATGTCTCTCAACTCTTCTCTTCAGAGCGAGCAGGCAATTGAATGAATCAAGCACGCATCCTCAATCAAGAATTCGGAGTCAAACGATCGGTGTTTGAGAGGCTTCTCATCAAAAAAGTTTGACAAATTCGACGTCGCAAAGTTGCGAACTTTCGCTAAATCACTGGCTTACAATATGGTTACGATTTTTTATGGCCTCATCAGGCACGTCGAAGTAGTTTTCGGATTTGATTTATTTCGGGCTTTGACCAGGTATTTTATAAAGCCATTTATTTTGGCGCTTTTTACGAACGAGCAGACAAAGAATTGACCGCGCACTTCTCCTTGGTGTTGCCCGTTACCTATACTTGGACCTAAGGAAACGGCCGTGTTATGTCACGAGGCGCTACCTTGTGAGTTTTATCGCTGTGCCGCATGATCTAAAAATTAAAGGTTGACGAAGTTCGACCCTTATGAATGGAGTGAATTGACCATGAATAATCCACGACGGATACAACGCCACTTGGTAAAGGCACTTGCAGCCGGCGCCTTGCTGGCAGCTGCGGCACTGCCGTTGGCCATAGCGGGCGTTGCTGGCGCTGCAGGTGGAACTATCACCTCTGTGGTCTTCACGCCAACCGGAGCAGCTTCGACTGGAGCTACTTTCGGTCAGGGCGGCTCCGGCGGAGTCGTTATCAACGGTTCGGGTTTTGCTGCTGATGGTGGCAACGTAACCGTGACCTCAAACGCTCCTGGCCTCACCTTCACAGGTGCAACTGAGCCCGCTGGTGGCGCGTCGGTAGACGCGAGTTACGCCTCAACGGCCGCTACTGTGCCAGGCTCCTACAGCATCACGGTGACTGATGACAACGGCGTTGGAACGCTGGCAGGCGCCATCACGGTGAACGCTGCTCCGTCCGTAACCACGGTCGCACCAGCTGCTATTACGCAGGGTGCTCCTCCCACGACGACACTGGTAACAATCACTGGTACCGGCTTTGTGAGTGGCGCGAAAGTGACCTTCACGAACACGACTGATGGTACGAAGCTCGCGAGCGTGAACCCCACCACTGGTGTGTTCACGGGTGGCATCGTGACTACGGGTACGCAGGGTTCTGCGACATACGGCAGCGCTACTTCGCTCACCGTTGACGTTCAGCCCACGAACTCGATCACTGGTGGTACGGAAGCTGCCGGCACGTACAACGTGACTGTGGTCAACCCGGACGGTGGAACGGTTATTGACGCTGGCGCCTTTACGGTTATTCCGTTTGGCATCACCAACGTCAGCCCGTCGGCGCTCCCTTTTGCGGCTACGACAGCCGACACCACGGTGGTAATTGCCGGTGCGGGCTTCGAGCCAGGCGCGGCAGTTTCGTTGAACTGCACTCCAGGATCTCCTACGGAGACGGTTGCTAGTTCTTCCGTTGTCAGCGCGACCTCAATTTCAGCTGTCATAGCTGTAACGGACCCTGCCACCTCACAACTTTGTGCAGTGCTTGTGGTCAACCCTGATGCTGCCCATGGCGGAAATGGGGCGTCCTTCTCGCTCGCCGGTGCTCTAGGAATTGGCCGAGCAAGTACCGTCGCTCCGACGATCACTGCGACGAGTGCTACGACAGCCATCGTTCCTGGTGCCCCTGCTTCGACTGTTACCTTGACGGGTACTGGTTTTAGTCAGTTTTCTACGGCCGCCGCTTTCGTTGGCACTTCTGCCACCGCTGCGACGGGCGTGACGCTAAGTAACCCTTCGGGCAACTCAGGCACCGCCGTTACCTTCAACGTCTCTGTTGCTGCTACAGGTGCAACCTCAGGTCCTGACAACGTGGTTGTGAGCAACACTGGCGCAGGAAGCAATGCCTTCCCTGCAGCAGTTTCAGTTGCTGGTCCGGTCATTACGTCACAGACACCTGCCGGCCTTGCTGCTGGCGCGCCTAACGGCACAGTGGTTACTTTGACGGGTACCGGATTCACGAACACCACGACTGGCGCACTTACCACCGCTGGTGGCACCCTACGTGGTGTCATCACGTACGTAAGTCCTACGACGATGAACTTTGTGGTCACGACGCCAGCCAGTGGGCCTCCCACATCGGCGCCTACCGACTTCACGGCTCCTCCGTCGATCACGTTGACGCAGCTTCCGTCGGCTGGAACCTCAGTCACTTCGCCAGCGTTCACGTTGACGATTGACGCGGCTCCATTCGTGTCGACGCTTACCTACACGGTCGGTTCAGACGTCGGTGTTGGTGCGAAGGCACAGCAGGTTGTCATTCACGGATCAGGCTTCGCAGCTGGTGCCACGGTGACGAAGTTCGTGAACGGCAACGGTGTCGCTGACGCCAACGTGACTGCAACGGTTACCAGCGTGACACCGACCGCAATTACCGCGACTGTCGCGATTGCCGCTGGCGACACCAACCTCGCTGATGGCTACACCGTGACTAACACTGACGGTGGCGTTGTGGTTGTTCCGGCTACGTTGGTTGCCCTCGTCATCGGCGCTGGTCCTACGATCACAGCCGTGTCGCCCACCCCGGGCCTCGCGAGTGCGACGAATGCCTTCACCATCACTGGTACTGGTTTCCAGACCGGCGTGACTGTCAACACCACCTCGGACGGCACCTGTGGCGCTCCGACGGTCGTGAGCGCAACGTCGATTACCGTCTCCTGCACCCTTGGAGCTCTTCAGACAACGGCAGTCAGCTTGGTTGTTACCAACGTTGACGGTGGCTCTGCCACATCGTTGCCTGTCTTGACTCCTTCCGTTACCAAGCCACCAGCGCCCTTCCACGTGTCGGGTGCGCACGGCCGCGCGGTTCCAGGTAAGACAGTGACGATGACGATCTCTGGCACGGGCTTCTACGGCCAGCCAAGGATCACCAGCAACGCTGCCGGCACCAAGGCAACCGTGTCGAAGGACAGTGGCCACTTGTTGACCATTCGTGTGACGACCAGTAAGACGACCAAGAAGGGTACGCACACCTTTACGATTCGCCTTGCGAATGGTAAGACAGGTCGCGCGAACTACTCAGTCTCGTAGTTATTCACTCCAAGCAGTACTAAGGATGGCCCCCTCGAAAGAGGGGGCCATCCTTATTTGATGTACGGCTGAATCGTTGAGCGATGGAACCTACGTGATTTACAGTGCCTTGTGCAGAGATTGTCTAAAAGTGGACAAAGTGCACTGTCATTCAATTACGTACGCATGATTTCGAGGATTGTTGTAAGCCCTTTCCAAGAAAATC
>DASZHK010000157.1:0-8569 GCA_035937905.1 Acidimicrobiales bacterium | reverse complement strand
CGAACCCCTTCGAGTGTTTCGAGTTCGCCGCGCAGTGCTTCGACATCGCCGAACGATTCCAGACGCCGGTCTTCATGTTGTCCGACCTCGACATCGGGATGAACGACTGGGTGGTGCCGCGATTCACGTGGGACGACACGTACGTGCCCGATCGAGGACGCGTGCTCACCGACGACGACCTCTCCGAGATCGCTGAGTTCTTTCGTTACGCGAACGAAGATGAGCAGTTCGTCACGCCGCGTACGTTGCCGGGCTCGCACCCGAAAGGCGCGTACTTCATTCGAGGTTCAGGGCACGACAAGTACGGGACTTACACCGAGGTGCCCGACCACTACCAAGAAGTGATCGATCGGTTGAAACTGAAGCACGCCGCCTCTGCCTCCTACGTTCCTGCGCCGGTCATCGAACGTCGAAAGGGCGCCAAGGTCGGCGTCATCACCGTAGGTAGTTGCGACCTCGCGGTTCGTGAAGCGCTCGAAGAGCTCGACACTCGCGGCGTCGCCGCCGACTTCCTTCGCGTGCGCGGCTTCCCCTTCGTCGAGGACATACGAAACTTCGTCGAAGAACACGATCGCTGTTTCGTCGTCGAGCAGAATCGCGACGCGCAATTACGCTCGCTCATCTCCATCGAGACGGGCGTCGCCATCGAGAAGATGAACTCGGTCCTCGCGTACGGGGGCTTTCCCCTCAGTGCCCAACAAGTCGTCGACAGCGTGCTCACCCAATTGGAGATTCCCTAATGCCCTCGATACTGAAGCCCTTCATACCCCTGAACCCGCTGCCGAAGAACGAGATCGGACTCACGGTGCGCGACTACGAGGGCGCGATGTCCACGCTGTGCGCGGGCTGCGGCCACGACTCGGTGACGGCCGCCATTAGCCACGCCTTCTTCGAACTCTCGACGCCACCGAACCGGATCGCGAAGTTGAGTGGCATTGGCTGTTCCTCGAAGACGCCGACGTACTTCGTGCGCGGCGCGCACGGTTTCAACAGCGCCCACGGCCGCATGGCCACGATCGCCACCGGCGCCAACGCCGCCAATCGCGAGCTGACCTACATCGGCATCTCTGGCGACGGTGACTCGCTCTCCATTGGACTCGGCCACCTCATGCACGCCATGCGTCGTAACGTCAACATGGTCTACGTCATCGAGAACAACGGAGTGTACGGCCTCACCAAGGGACAGTTGTCAGCGTCGGCGGACATTGGCTCAGCCCCGAAGAAGGGTGAACCGAACCTGCTCGCCCCGATCGACCCGATCATGTTGGGCCTCACCCTGGGCGCCACCTTCCTCGCGAGAAGTTTCTCGGGCGACAAGGAGCAGTTAATACCAATTCTGAAGGCCGCGGTCAAGCACCACGGCTTCGCGCTCATCGACGTCATCTCTCCGTGCGTGACGTTCAACGATCACGAGGGCTCAACGAAGAGTTACAAGTTCGTTCGTCAACACGAAGTGAAAGAAGTGCAGACCGACTTGGAGACGATGTCGGACTTCGTGCCGATTCACGTTCCGATTCGAGAGAAGATCCCGAGCGACGGCGCGAAGGCCGTCACCATGCACGACGGAAGTGTGCTGCGCTTTCGAAACGTCCCCGAAGGCTACGACCCGAGTGATCGTCAAAACGTCGAAGAGTACATTCGCGATCGTCAGAGTCGCGGAGAGATCGCGACGGGTCTTCTCTACCTCAACGAGTCGGGACAAGAGATGCACGAACTAAACCACACGCCCGACGCCGGACTGAACAGCATCCCCTACGCCGATCTCTGCCCCGGCGCCGCCGAGCTGGCGAAACTGCAAGAGGATTTCCGCTAAACGGGACATTCAAGTCAACGTCTGCTTCGAGCGGGGTTACGTCGCGTGTACCGGATTCACGTCGCTCAGCGAAGTTGATTAATTGTTTTGGTATCTCAATTGGATGACATAAGAATTTGTTCTCTCACTTTGCAGTGCATGGTGAGGGTTTCGCTGGCTGAGAACGCGATGAGACTTTGACGATCTTCGGATGAAGCAGGAACGTCAGTCTAAAATTTGTGGACGTGTTCAATCTCTCAATGAAATTTTTCCTCGCGTCGCTCATCGCTTGCACTGGGGTCATCGGGACCGCTGACCTCGCGTCGTCGAGCACGTCAACGCTCGCGACGTCAACGGGTTACGACATCAGCTTTCCTCAGTGCAGCAGTAACCTCCCCGCCTCTGCAGGTTTCGGCATCGTCGGCGTGAACAACGGACGCCCCTTTTCCACGAACCCGTGCCTCGTACGAGAACTCCAGTGGTCCGCGACGTCGCTCACCGGCAGCGAACAGTTCTACGCCAACACGGACAATCCGGGACCGACAGGAAACTCCAACTGGCCGACCTCTCAACAGACACCGCAGATCTGTTTTGGAGCGAACTCCGTCCCGTGCTCGTATGACTACGGCTGGAATGCTGCGCAGGGTTCGTTCCAAAGCGCGGTGGCCGCGGAAACGCAACTCGGAACTCCGTCGCCGATTGTCGCCGTCACGGGCGCGCACTGGTGGCTGGACGTCGAATCTGGCAACGCATGGGAAACGATCCGCACGGGCAGCGCTCCAACGAGTGCGTCGTTCGCGAACGACGAGGGCGTCATAGCGGGTGAACTCGCGTACCTCGCGAGCATTGGTGTCGGGTCCGTTGGTATTTACTCGACGACCTCACAGTGGACCGGTTTGATTGGCCAGACGGGTTCGACTTTCGCCACGACCACCGCGTGGTTGCCCGGCGCTGGCTCTCTAGCCCTGGCGCAAGCGCAGTGCACGTCCGCGTCGTTCACCGGTGGCCGAGTGGCCATGGCTCAATACCCGTCGAATGGATTGGACGGTGACTTCCAGTGTCCACTCCTGAGTGCTCCGACATCGTCGTCGGTGTCGGTGTCGAACTCGGCGACCTTCACCGATCAACTCGCCGTGGCGGGCGAAAGCGCACCGGTCACCTTCGTCGAGTCCACCGGCGCGCCGTACCTCAACGTCTCGAGTTCTGGTCTTATCTCGACAAATGGCCAGCTAGCGCCTGGAACCTACACGACAACCGGTACGAGTTCTTCGAGTGGGTACGGCGGGACGTTCACGT
This sequence comes from Acidimicrobiales bacterium, assembly GCA_035937905.1. GTDB lineage: Bacteria > Actinomycetota > Acidimicrobiia > Acidimicrobiales > RAAP-2 > RAAP-2. The sequence goes on along the minus strand of DASZHK010000157.1, from coordinate 5,481 downwards.
TCACTCTCTCGGTCGGCACCATGACGCAGAACCTTCCTACGTCAGCATCAGTGTCAATTGCCGCAACTGCTAACTACACCGAACAACTCACGACCAGCGGAAGTAGTGGAACGGTCACCTTCGTCCAGACCACGGGCGCGCCAACCTTGCTGGTCTCACCAACGGGTCTCATCACGACGAGCGGTGCCTTGGCCGCGGGCTCGTACGTGGTGAGGGGCACGATGACCGACGCCGCTGGCGACAAGGGGACCTTCTTCTTCAACCTCAGAGTTGGGGGCCTTACCCAGAGCTCTCTCATTCGAGCAACCTCGGCGGCGTCAACCTCGGCGTCGTTTACCGTTCAACTCGCGACCACCGGTGGAAGTGGCACGGTCACCTACGTGCAGACGACCGGCGCGCCGACCTTGCTGGTCTCGCCAACGGGTCTCGTCACCACGAGCGGTGCCTTGGCCGCGGGTTCGTACGTGGTGAGGGGCACCATGACCGACGCCGCCGGCGACAAGGGGACGTTCTTTTTCAATCTTCAAGTCGGCGCGGCCATCACCTTCTCGCAAAGCTCTCTCATTCGAGCAACCTCGGCGGCGTCAACCTCGGCGTCGTTTACCGTTCAACTCGCGACCACCGGTGGTAGTGGCACGGTCACCTTCGTGCAGACGACCGGCGCGCCGACCTTGCTGGTCTCGCCAACGGGTCTCGTCACCACGAGCGGTGCCTTGGCCGCGGGTTCGTACGTGGTGAGGGGCACCATGAGCGACGCCGTTGGTGACAAGGGGACCTTCTTCTTCAACCTTCAAGTCGCCGCTGCTCCGCCTACGCCTACGCCTACGCCAACACCGACTCCGACACCGACACCGACACCAATTCCAGTTCTTCCGATTGCCTATCGGGTCATTGGTCACGCGGTTGCCGGGAGAACAGTCACTCTCATGATCACTGGCTTGGGCTTCTTTGGACGACCGCTCGTTCTCAGTCACGCGGGCACGACGGCGATCGTCACGAAGGACAGCGGCACGATGCTCACCACCCGAGTGACGGTCAAGCCTCGATCTCGCAATGGCGTCTTCACCTTTGTCATTACTTTGGCGAACGGCAAACTGTGCAGTGTGCGTTACGTTCAGAGATAATCTCCTTTACTGTCCAGTCGACATCTGTTCACTCAGTTGGCGTGTCGAGAAGCAGGTGAACGTGAAGACGCGTCCGAACACCGACAAGACACTTGGGGGCGAGAGCGTCTGCTTCGCTCATCTACTTTGTGCGGCGTGCGGTGCCGTTCTCGACGGGACACACCAGCAATCGTGTGACGTCGATGACCAATCGTGTGCCGGCGCCGACGAACGCAACGAAGTGAATCGCGACACGACGAGGCAATGAAAACTTCTTTTGTGTAACCCAATCGCAACAGTGGACGATTTACACAGAGTGTTCACAGTTGGTGTGCGCGTTTGAAAAAAAATTCTTTAACAACGCAAGTTGGCACACGTCAAGGGCGTAGTGAACGAGACCCGTTCGTGCGTTGATGAATCGTGTGGTACCAAACAAAAAGTCGTGGATCGCGGCCACAAAATGCGCAAGATTCTCGAATGGACTTCGAAATGTGGTAGATAGCCTTAAAGGTCTATGGGTAACTTGTCGGCTGCTCCCATACGGGTTGCCGTTGTTGATGACCACATCATGGTCAGTGAGATGCTGGCTCTCTCCATCTCGAAAGAGAAAGATCTCGTACTCGTCGACGTAGCCGGCAACATGGCCGACGCCCTCGATCTCGTTCGCCGCGATCGCCCCGACGTCGTCCTCGTTAACTATCGCCTGCCCGACGCCGACGGCGTCGACGTCGTGCGCAAGATCCTCGAGGAGTTCCCCGACACCCGCGTCGTGATGCTGTCAAGCAGTGTCGACAGCGACGTTCGAGCACAGTCGTTCGGAGCCGGCTGCGTCCGTTACCTCGGGAGGGACCGTTCGATTCGCGACATCCTCACCGCTGTTCGGTCCGCCGCGCACGAAGACCTCATCCGCTCTGAGGAGTTCGCCGGACTCCTGGACGAGTGGAGCAGCGCACCTCGACGCTAGAGCACTAACGCCGTGCGATCGCGATGGTGTTTGTCATTTTGAGTTCGTCATTGCGTACTTTTCGACGCGGGTGATTTGAACGTCTTACGTTCATTGCCGCGCCCGGATCTTCAATTCTCACGAGAAACACGTTCATTGCACAGCATCCAAGTGAACGAATCTCGAGTCCCCTGGCTACGATGCAATTGAAGGTACAACGTCGAGCGCTTCGTGATTGTTGCCATTTCACTTTGAGTGGCGCAAACACGGAGACGCTGGCGAACTAGGGCATTCTGGGAGGAAGAACATGTCGACAAGAGGACTTCGCGCCGTACTGAGCATCGCGCTCGTAGGTATCACGGGCCTCGCGAGTGGTGTGGTGAACATCTCGAGCGCGTCCGCGACAGGTGGACCGAAGGTGGTCGTCTCGCCCGCCACCAACCTCCGCAACGGCGAGGTCGTCCACGTCACGGGCAGCGGTTTCAAGGCCGGCGACACTGTGTACTTCGTCGAATGCCTCGCGAAAGCGAAGGGCCAATCAGGTTGCCTGGTCAACGGCATTCCCCCGTACGCGACGATCACCGCGACGGGCCTCCTGAAACGGACGTCCTTCAAGGTCGTGACGGGAAAGGTGGGATCCGGTAAGGGCGCGGGCACGTGCGGCACCACCAAGACCAACCTGAAGAACTGCGCCGTGAGCGTCGGTAACGCGTCCGGGGGCGACAGCGCCGTTGGTCTCATCACGTTTAGAGCTCCAGTAAAGAAGTAGGTTCGCCTCGTTCGCCGCGATGACGACGTCGTTTGCGTGAATCAGCGGGTCGAGGCCAACCTGGTTTCGAGTAGTAGGTAAAGGACAGCGAGAGAAGTCAACGGTGTCGGATTTCGGCCCCAGCGACGTCGTGACTTGAAAGGGGCACATGCACGAGCAGAACGGCTCGCCGTCCCTGATGTCACAGACCCTCCAAGAACGACGAACGTCCATCGCGGACCATCTGAAAGCCCACTTCAGTTTCGCCTCACTGCTCGCGATCCTCTTCCTTACGTTTCTCGACAACACGATCGCGAGCGCGGTCCTCACGAGCGTGCAGGCGAAACTGCACGCCGGTGTCACGCAACTCCAGTGGGTCGTCGGCGGCTACGCGCTGGCTTTCGCCAGCCTCATGCTGATCTGTGGCTCGCTCGGTGACAACTTCGGGCGAAAGAAAGTCATGTTGATCGGCGTCGTCATCTTCTGCGGTGGGTCGTTGGTCAGCGCCTTCGCGCAGTCGCCCACCGAACTCATCATCGGACGGATCATCATGGGCGTCGGTGCCGCCGGCTCCGAGCCCAGCACCCTGTCGATGATTCGACACATCTACCCGGAAAAGCGTGCCCGTGCTCGCGCGCTCGGCGCGTGGGCCGCCGTCAGTGGTCTCGCGCTCGCACTCGGTCCCGTCGTCGGTGGCGTGCTCGTAGGGCTCTGGTCGTGGCGCGCGGTCTTCTGGTTCAACTTCATCTTCGGCGCGGTCGTCCTCGTCGTCGCGGCGATCGCCCTGCCCGAGAGCGTCAACGACGTTCGTCGTCGCATCGACGGCTACGGCTTCGTCCTCGCGGCTGTCGCGCTCGGTCTCGCCACGTTCGCCACGATCTCCGGCGAGACGTGGGGGTACTACTCGAGCGGCGTACTGACCCTCTATTCGATCGCGGGACTCAGTTTCATCATCTACTTCATCGTCGAGTCGAAGACGAAGTACCCCATGCTCAACGTGCGCTGGGTTCGCAACCGGGCCTTCGCCGGCTCGACGACGATCGCGTTCACGAGTTACTTCGCGATCTTCTCGATCTTCTTCTTCGTCGCGCTCTACCTCGAGGTCGTCGCGTCGGTCGGTCCGTACACGCTCGCGCTCGACTTCATCCCGATGCTCTCGGGCATGGTCGTCGCTTCTCTCTTCACGGGCCGGTGGGTGGGTCGCGTGGGTTCGCGCGTGCCGATGACGGTGGGATGTTTCCTCGCGGGCGTGGGCGTGTTAATCACCGACATCGTCATCAGTCCGACGGCGGGACTCGGCACGCTGGGCTTCGCGATGGGCATCGCGGGCGTCGGTTTTGGCATCATCGTCGTGCCGATCAACGCCACCGCCCTCATCAGCATTCCGGCCGCCAACTCCGGCATGGCCGCCTCCACAATCAACACCAGCCGAGAGCTGGGCGCGGTGACGGGTGTCGCCATCCTCGGTTCGATCGTGAACGGTCAACTCACCGTGAACATCACCCACCGGTTGATTCAGATCGGCATCCCGCCGTCGTATCGACAGATCGTCATCAACGCCGTCATCACCGGGAACGTCAACTCCCAGGCCGCGAAAGTGAGTGGCCAGAGCAGCGCGGGCGTGCGAGCGATCATCAAGAAGGTGGTCGACGCGGCCTTCGGCGCGTTCACGCACGGGCTGAACATCGCCCTTACGGTGTCTGGTCTCTTGCTCCTTCTCTCGGGTGCGATCGCCTACTTCACGGGGACCGCCGAGAGAAACTCCATGGTCGCCGACGAGGCGTGAGTCGACGAACGACTCACTCCTTCGCGAGCAGTAGTTCGCTGGAGCGACGCGCTTGGATCCCGTCGTTGAGACGTTGCAGCAACACCGTGAGCGTTTCAACGTCCCCATCCGGCCATCCGGCACAGAGCTCGTGCAGGACCCGACTTCGCCGAGCCTCTCGCTGTGCCAAGGTCCTTCGACCACTTGACGACACGCTGAGCAGCGTGGCCCTCCCGTCCGCGGGGTCGGGTCGCTGGCTGAGTAACTTCTCTTTCAGCATCTCGTTGACGTAGCGACTGATCGTGGTCTTCGTGACGAAGAGTGTGTTCGCCAGGTCCGAGGCGCGGATCTCACCGGCTTCCATCACCGCTCGCAGTAGCTCAATCGCCAGCGGACTGCGACCGGGTTCGCTCCCGGCGCGAACCAACTGCATCAACTGACCTCGGCGAAGTCGTCCCCACTCGCGCTCGAGGGTGGTGTCGCTCGTCTCCACCTTCAAAGTCTTGGCCATTGTGGTAACGTAGCATATAGTTACTTTAAGTAACTAATTCATCTCTACTCTCGCCGCTCGGACTGACGTCGGGCGAGCATCTAGCGAAAGGTTGCTCATGACACATAATCTGCGGGCCGACACCATCACCTTCTCCGGCGGCGGAGGCGACGAAATCGAGGGCTACTTCGCTCTTCCCACCGACGTCGATCACCACGGCTCGATTGTCGTGATCCACCACCTGCCCGGCTACGACGAGGCGACGAAGGAGATCACTCGCCGTTTCGCGGCGAACGGCTACGCCGCGTTGATGCCCAACCTCTACTCACGCGAGGCACCCGGCGCGAGTAGCGACGACGCGGCCGCGACCGTGCGCGCCATGGGTGGCGTACCCGACGATCGTCTCGTCTTGGACGTCGCCGCCGCGATGAC
>DASZHK010000156.1:0-10603 GCA_035937905.1 Acidimicrobiales bacterium | reverse complement strand
ATTCAAGTGGAAGCAACGAAGGCGACTCATGCCCACACTGTTGTCAATCTCGTAGATCAACCTCTCGGTACCAGCAATGCTCGAGTAATCGAATCCACTCGCCCAGAGGTGTTGGGTGTCAACGCAGAGGCCCAATCGATCGTCACCGTTACACGCGTCGATGAGGAACTGAATCTCCTCGAGTGAACGGCCAACCGTTCCCCCCGTGCCTGCCGCGTTCTCGATGAGGATCGGACAGTCGGCGACGCCTTCGGGAGCCGGATCGGCGTCGGCGAGAGCGCGTTCGAACGCGTCGGCGATCTGACGAACGACGTCGTCGAAACCGGCGCCCTTGTGCGAGCCAACGTGCAAGACGAGGCCCGACGAACCCATGCCCCGAGCCACCGACAAGTTGTGGGTCAGACACGCGACCGACTTTTCGTAGAGTTCGAGGTCAGCCGACGCCAAGTTGATCAAATACGTCGCGTGACAGAACGTGTGCGTGATCGTGGGATGCGCAGCCTGCGCTTCACGATACGCGGACAGCACCTCGGGCGCGTACTGCGAGGCTTTCCACATTCGCGGACTCTGGGTGAAGACTTGAATGGACGTCGCCCCGATCGCGACGCCAGCTTCGAGCGAGGGAATGAGCTTGCCGCCACCACGGACGTGCGCACCGATGTTCATTACAGTAAAACTAGTAGGCGCCATACGCATCAACGACAGGAGCACCGTGACCGATACCTTCAGCCCCACCTCTCGGGCCATCTTCGCAAAGAACGTCCTCGCGCACGTCGCGAGCCTCGACGCGGACGGCAGCCCAAACGTGACGCCGGTGTGGGTAGAACTCGACGGTGATGACATCGTGATCAACACCGCCCTCGGACGAGCGAAGGCCCGCAATCTCGCGGCCGACGCGCGCGTGGCGGTGTCCCTGACCGATCCCGACGACCCCTACGTCTGCATCGCGGTGCGTGGGACGGTCGTCGGATTCACCACCGAAGGGGCGGACGACGTCATCGACCGCTTCGCGAAGAAGTACTTAAACGTCGACTCCTACCCCATGCGCCGCGAGGGCGAGATCCGCGTGACGGTGAAGATCCACCCGGACCGTATCTCGACGCAACCCGCCTAATTCAAGCGAAGTACGTCAGCTCGCCCGCGTCACTCACTTCAACCGAGTGCTTCGTCAACACGGTGTCGCCGTTGACGAGTCGATCGTCTTCATGACTCCAAACCGTCACCGGTTCTGGTGGCGCGGGACGGTTGAAGGCGCCGCTGATGGTCGCGACGTCGTTCGTGAAGTTCACTTCGTCATTGGTAAGAAGTGCCCTCACCACGTCCGCATGATCCTTCGAGTGTTCGCCCGCGTGGATGACGACGTGACGAAGGGGAACGAGCGCGGCCAGCGTCGCGACGTCGCGCGCGGCCAGCTGAGCCGGGTACGCGCTCGTGACCGAGAGCCAGACTCCCACGTCCGCAGTAAGTCGATCCCCGAGCGACGCGCCGACGAGCACCGTCTCCGCGTCGGTGCACTCGAAGAGCATCAGGTGGTCACGCGTGACGCGGACGACCTCGTCGCGCTGGGACTCGGCGGCGGCGAGGTGGACCAGTTCCATTACGAGGGCTGGAGGTCTTCCTTAGGCAGACGCTCGATATTCACGTCACGAAAGGTGAGGATGCGCACCGAAGGCACGAAGCGCGCGGCGCGGTACATGTCCCAGACCCAGGCGTCATGCAAGGTGACTTCGAGCAACGTGGGCGTCGTGTTCGATTTCACTTCGACGTTCACGTCGTTCGCTAGATAGAAACGGCGATCGGTCTCGACCGCGAAGTCGAACATACCCACGACCGCTTTGTACTCCTGGACGAGTGCCAGTTCCAGGGTCGACTCGTAGTCGTCGAGCTCTTCCTCGCCCACCAGCGACTACGCGCGCTCGGTGACGCGCAGCTCCTTGATCTTGGCGGCCTTGCCGCGCAGATCACGCAGGTAGTAGAGCTTGGCGCGTCGAACGTCCCCGTAGGACTCGACTTCGATCTTCGCGATCGTGGGGGTGTGCACCGGGAAGGTGCGCTCGACGCCCACGCCGAAACTGATCTTTCGCACCGTGAAGGTCTCTTGGAGACCGGAACCTTGACGACGAATGACGACGCCCTGGAAGACCTGGACGCGCTGGCGGGTACCCTCGACGACGCGGACGTGGACCTTCAACGTGTCGCCGGAACGGAATGCGGGAATGTCGTCGCGAAGCGAGTTGCGGTCGACGAGGTCAGTGGGGTTCATGAGAGCGGTCCCTTTCGGATCACAGGCTTTAGAAGTTTAGCCGTTTCGCTCGATCTCATCCAACGTAGGGAATTCGGCCAGTATGGCGTGGTCCTGCGCGCTCAGGCCGCCGCGCCGGGTCATGAGGTCGGGCCGACGCTCCATGGTGCGCCGTAACGCCTGCGCGTGGCGCCAACGCTCTATTTTGCCGTGGTCGCCCGACAGCAGGATCGCCGGAACGTGCTCGCCTCGCACCTCGGCGGGCTTCGTGTACTGGGGGTATTCGAGCAGTCCGTGGCTGAACGACTCGTCCACACTGGACTCGTCGTTGCCCAAAGCGCCCGGTAGCAGTCGAACGACCGACTCGATGACGCACAGGGCCGCGAGCTCTCCCCCCGCGAGGACGAAGTCGCCGAGTGAGATCTCGTCGTCGACGACGAGATCGAGGGCGCGCTGGTCGAAACCCTCGTAGCGACCACTCAGCAGCGTGAAACCAGCGAGCGCGCTCAATTCACGCGCGACGTCGTGGGTGAAGACGCGGCCCGAGGGGGTGAGGGCGATGACGGGTCTCGCGATATTGGTCACCGATTCGATGGTCGAGATGATGGGCTCGGCCCGAAGGACCATCCCCGCGCCACCCCCGAAGGGCGTGTCGTCGACGCTACGGTGCACGTCCGTGGTGGCGTCTCGAAAATCGTGCAGGTGCAACGACCAGACGCCACGCTCCGCGGCGCGACCCAGCACCGACGTCGTGGCGTAGTTTGCAACGGCGTCAGGGAACAGCGTCAAGACGTCGACGCGCAGCGTCATTCGAAGAGTCCGTCCGGAGGATCGATCTCGACGCGTTGGTTGGGCTCGAGGGTGACCACGAAGGTGAGCGGAACGAGCGCGCCCGTGTCGAGCACCATCAGATCGCTCGCGGGGTTGGCTTCCACGTCGACGACGACCCCACGCGTGACGCCCGACGTGTCGACGACCTCGGCTCCGTAGAGCTGGTCGATCCAGATGACACTGCCGTCGTCGATACGTGGCGCGGAGAGCACGACGCCACGCCAGCGCTCCGCCTCTTCACGCGAGTCGATACGATCGAAACTCACGATGAAGCGGGCCTGGTGGGCCGCCGCGGCGACGACGACGAGGGGCCCTCGGTCGGTTTCGAGGGTGACGCCCGGGTCGAGGCGTTCAACGCGGTCGCTCCAGAGATCCACTTGCACCTGGCCACGAAGACCGTGGGCTTTCACGATGCGCCCGACTTCGAGCGTGGGGCGCTCGTCGGCCACGGCTAGTCGACGATGTCGACGGAGGTGGTGACTCCGTCACGCGCTCCTGCGGCGCCAACCAGCGCGCGAATGGCCTGCGCGGTACGACCGCGACGACCGATGATGCGGCCCATATCGTTCGGACCGACGCTCAGCGAAAGGATGACTTTGCCCTGACGTTCGTTCACCTCGACCGAGACGGCGCTCGGGTCTTCGGCGAGCGACTTTGCGATGAATTCGAGTGCGGCGGTCGCGGTCACGGCCTTGTCGGCGTTCCCGGCGTCGTCGTCATCGTGGTCGTTGACGTCATTACCCGCGTCGTTGTAGTCAATCTCCTGGTCGTCGTCAATGGTGTTGACGTCGCCGGCGACGTAGTCGTCGTGCGTGTCGCTCACTTGGCGGCCTTCGAGGCTTCGTACGCTTCGAGAGCGCCACTGACCTTCAGGAGTTTCGCCACGCGCTCGGTGGGCTGAGCGCCGTGCTGCAACCAGTGCAGCACCTTGTCGTTGTCGATCTTGAGGACCATTTCGGGCTCGGCCGTGGAAATACCGCGGGGCTGGTAGGTGCCGACGATCTCGAGGAAGGCTCCAGAACGGGCACGGCGACTCTCAGCGGCCACGACGCGATAGGTGGGTTGCTTCTTCTTACCCATGCGAACCAAGCGTAGTTTTACAGCCACAACGTAATTCCCTTCGAACCTGTTTTGTTCCGTGTCGGAACGGGGCGATATACCCGAGCGATTGAGTTTAGCGTTGTTTGGGAGGCGTGACCCTTCCGCCCTTCTTCTTCTTGTTTTTCGAGCCACCGCCCCGTGACGCCGACGCGGCGCTCGCCATGCCCGCTCCGAGTGCCTCGAAACCAGCGGGCAGTTGCTCCGTGCGTGACGACGCGCGCGCCGCCATGCCGGCCATGCGACCGAGACCGCCGGGCAACGAGGGCGCCCCGCCACTGCCCATTTGGCGCATCATCTTCTTCATCTCGTTGAACTGTTTGAGGAGTTGGTTCACCGCGCTGACGCTCGTCGCGGAGCCCTTGGCGATGCGAGTGCGGCGCGAGCCGTCGATGATGGCGGGGTCGCGACGTTCTCTGGGTGTCATTGATCGCACGATCGCTTCGACCCGGTTGAGTTCTCCCTCGTCGACGTTGCTCGCGGCGGTGCGCATCTCCTTCGTGACACCGGGCATCAACTTCATGAGTCCTCCCAGCGATCCCATCTTTCGCACCTGGCCCAGTTGGGCGAGGAAGTCGTCCAACGTGAAGGTGCCACTCATCATGCGCCCCGCGGACTCGGCGACCACGTCCGCGTCCATGGTGCGCTCGGCCTGTTCGATAAGTGAGAGGACGTCGCCCATGCCGAGGATGCGCGACGCCATGCGCTCGGGGTAGAAGAGGTCGAAATCCGAGATCTTCTCGCCCGTGGAGGCGAAGACGACGGGTCGTCCGACGACGCCGAGCGCGGAGAGTACCGCACCACCGCGCGCGTCGTAGTCGAGCTTGGTGACGATGAGTCCTGAGAGCTCGAGAGTCTCGTGGAAGCTTCGAGCGGTGTGCACCGCGTCTTGACCCGTGACGGCGTCGATGACGAGGAAGGTGTAGTGAGGCGACGTGGCGTCGGCGATCGCGCGCACTTCGTCCATCAACGCCTCGTCGATGGCGAGTCGCCCCGCGGTGTCGATGATGACGACGTCACGGCCGAGTCGGGTCGCTTCCGCGAGTCCGTGGCGGGCGACGTCGAGTGGACTCGTTGGCTCGGAGAAGACGTCGACGCCCACCTGTTGAGCGAGGACTCGTAGTTGCTCAACGGCGGCGGGTCGTTGTAAGTCGGCCGCGATGAGGTAGGGCTGGCGGCCTTGCTGCTTGAACCACCCGGCGAGCTTCGCGGCCGCCGTCGTCTTACCGGCGCCTTGAAGACCGGCGAGGAGCACCACCGTCGGCGGCTTCGAGGCGAAGGTGACCTTGAGCGGCGAGGCGCCGAGTACCTCGATGAGCTGCTCGTGGACGGCCTTGATGACCTGTTGACCCGGGGTGAGGCTCTGCGCCAGCAGTTCACCAGTGAGTCGCTTGCGCACCGCGTCGACGAACGCGCGCACGACGCCGAGTTCAACGTCCGCCTCTAAGAGTGCGGAGCGGACGTCACTCAACGCCTCGTCGAGGTCGGCGTCACTGAGTCGGCCCCGCGAGCGAAGTGAGGTGCTGAGTCGCTCCAGGCGTTCGCTGAGGGCGTCAAACATGATGAAGGAAGGTTACCGTCACGCCCCGAGTAACGAATCGACGAAGGCCTCGGGTTCGAAGACGATGAGGTCGTCAACGCCTTCGCCCACCCCCACGAACTTGACCGGGATGCCCAGATCACGTTCGATCGCCACGACGATGCCGCCACGTGCCGTGCCGTCAAGTTTGGTCAACACGATGCCGGTGACGCCCGACGCGGCCAAGAACTCGCGGGCTTGACTGAGCGCGTTCTGCCCGGTGGTGGCGTCCAGGACGAGGAGCGTTTCCACGACCTGTCCGGGCGCACGATCGGCGACGCGGCGAACCTTCGAGAGTTCGTCCAACAAGTTGGTGCTGTTCGCGCGGCGTCCCGCCGTGTCCGCGAGGACGAGTTCGATGCCCCGCGCACTCGCGCGGCCAATGGCGTCGTGCACCACCGAGCCGGGGTCGGCGCCCTCGTTCGCGCGCACGATATCGGAATCGGTTCGAGTGGCCCACTGTTCGAGTTGGTCGGCGGCGGCGGCGCGAAACGTGTCCCCCGCGGCCAACAGCACCGATCGGCCCTCGTCGTGGTGACGCTTCGCGAGTTTGCCAATCGTCGTGGTCTTGCCAACACCGTTGACGCCGACGAACAACCAGACGGGAACACGGTCGTCGTCCGCACGCGTCGTCGTCGTGCGCTCGGCCCTGAATGAGTCGAGCAGTATGGTCCGCAACGCCGCGACGACCCCGTTCGGCGCGCCCTTCGTCCTCAGCTCTTCGAGCACGGCGTTCGTCGTCGTGACACCGACGTCACTTCGCAGCAGGACCTCTTCGACGAGGTCGAGTTGCTCGGCACTGAGTTCGGACGTGCCACCGATCGAGCGCACGCGATCGAAGACGCCTCTCGACGAGGCGAGGCGCTCGCTGAGGCTGGCCTCGCCTTCGAGCGACGGCATCGGCGCGGTTTCCGCCACCAAGATCTCGGGCATCGCCGCGCGCGGTGGCGCGACCAGTGCCGGACGTGCTCGTCGACGGCGACCTCGGGTCGCGATGAGGACGGCGGACAACACGACGACGACGGCCAGAACGACGTAGAGAACGGTCACGCCGTTTCGACTTCTCTCACTCGTTGCACGCGCTGGCTGACGACTTTGGAGGACGCGCCGGGCACCATGGTCACGCCGTAGAGGGCGTCGGCGGCTTCCATGGTGCGCTTCTGGTGGGTCACGATGAGGAGTTGCGCCTCTTCACGGAACTCATCGACGAGGCTCAAGAATCGCTGAAGGTTGACGTCGTCGAGGGCCGCTTCGACCTCGTCCATGAGATAGAAGGGCGAAGGTCGCGAACGGAACACGGCGAAGAGGAACGCCAACGCGGCCATCGATCGCTCGCCTCCCGAAAGGAGCGAGATCCGCCTGACGTTTCGACCCATTGGTCGAACCTCGATCTCCACGCCCGTGTTCAAGGGATCGTCGGGCTCGCTCATGTTGAGCCGTCCTTGTCCGCCGGGAAAGAGCATCGCGATCAGCGATGAGAAGTGCTCGTTCACGTCAGCGAAAGCCGTCGTGAACGTCTGCATGATCTCTTCGTCGAGCGCGCGAAGGACCTCTTGCAGCTCACGCCGAGCGTGGCGAACGTCGCTGACCTGCGCGTCCAGCTCCTTGTATCGATCTTCGAGCATCGCCAACTCTTCGAGCGCCAGCGGGTTGATCGGGCCGAGCGACGTGATGCGTGCTTCGAGCTCACCGACGCGTGTGTCGAGAGAGCCTCCGTCGGCGAGTTCGATGTGGGGCGCGGGTCCCATCTCGTGGGGTTCGACCCCGAGGTCGCGACGGATGATCTCGTGGACGTTCGCGACCTTGACCGCTAGCTCCGCCTGTTCGATCTCGTGACGGCGCATGACCTCGCCCAGTTCGTTCAGTCGCGTGTCCGCCGCGTGTCGAGCCTGACGCACCTCTTCGAGCACTTCGGCGCTCGCGCGCGTCGCCTCGAGCTGTTCGCGGTACGTCGAATCGAGGGCCTCTTGGGCCACGTGGATCTCGTCAGCGGCTCGCTCCACCAAGGTGGCGAGGCGACCGAGAACCTGACGGTCGAATTCGAGCGTCTGGCGTTTGGTGGCCGCCTCAAGACGCTCGCCCGATCGGCCTTCAAGGCGCGACTCGATCTCGCCTTGTCGCTGCTCGATGAGTCGACGTCGTTCGGCGAACTGCGCTTCGCGACGCGAGAGCGCCGTCGCCTCGTCGTCGACCGCACGACGATTCGTTTCGAGTTCGAGCCGGGCTGCCGTGCGACGGCCTTCACGCTCGGCGCCGTCACGCACGACCTCTTCGAGCGCGGGCAACTGCGTTCGCACGGACACGAGGTCCACGTCGACGGTTTGGATCTGGACCGCGACGTCAGACACGTCGATACCGAGTCGCTCGATCGTCTCGTCGAGCTCGTCACCTTCGCCGGAGAGACGTTCGATCTCGCCGAGGAGTCGATCGTGCTCACCGCGCGCGGTCGCGAGCTGGGACGTCGCAAGATTGAATCGCTGCAGTTCGGTCGCGAGCGCCGCGTCCGCGTCAACGAGTCGTTGACGAAGCGGTCCCAGTTCTTGGCTTCTCCGCTCGGCGTCGTCGCGAGCTTGTTCCACCGTGGAGCGCGTCACCATCGCGAGACCCGACGCCACGCGCCAGCCGGACGCAGCGAACCGGTCGCCTTCCACCGTCACGATCACGAGATCGGGGTTGGCGATCGCGACTTCAATGCCCGACTCCCAGTCGCTCGCCACGAAGGCTCTCGAGAGCAAGGCGTCGAGCACGCGAGCCACGTGGCCGGGCGCGTCTCGACGTGCGCGCACGAGTGTGCGCAACGCCTTGGTACCTTCAGGCGCCGTCAACGTCGCGACGTCACCTTCGGCGACGGGGAGAATGAGACCGACTTCGCCTTCGCGGCGAAGGGCCGCCAACGCCGCGCGCGCGGAACGGCGTCCGTCGACGACCATGGCCCCGACGGACGCACCCGCCGCCGCTTCCACCGCTCGCTCGAAACCCTCGTCCACTTCGATGAGGTCGAGGAACGATCCGAGTACACCTTCGAGTTCGCCAATGACGGCCCGTCCGCCGGCGCCGGAGAGTTCGTCGAGTGCGCGGGCGAGGGTGAGGGCACGCGCTTGCGCGCTCGACGCCAGGTCGGCACCGTTGCGTAACGCGGTATCCGCCTGGCGGCGTTCGCCTTGGGCTTTCGCAGCAGCCGTCTCGGCTTCGGCGAACTCTGCGACGGCCGCCTCGAGCGCGCTCGCGGCGGCCGTCTCGTCCTTTGCGGCCCGTTCGCGGGCAGTCTTGATCTCAGCGCTGCGAAGATGGGCGCTCGCGAGTCGGGTGCTAGCCCGGCGCTCACTTTCCTGGAGAGATGCCAAGGACCGCTCGAGGAGGGCGATCTGATCACGAGCGTTGGTGAGGGCGGCTTCGTCGCCCTCGATCGAGGATGACGCCCACGTTGATTCGAAATCCGCTTCTACGTCGGCGAAGAGTTGACGCGACGACGTGAGCGCTTCACGAAGTTCGTTCAGCGAGTGCTCGTCCTCGCTGAGACTCTCGAGGTCGATGGCGAGTTTCGCGGCGTCCGCTTCGAGGGTCGCGATCACGTTTTCGTCGGCCGAGGCGATGAGCGCCTGGCGCAACGAACGTTCACGCTCTTGGATGACCGAGGACGTCCCGCGCGCGCGTTCGGCGAGGCCCTGCAGGGTGCCGAGCGTCGACGCCAACATCTCTTCGCGACGCGACGCCATCTCCGCGGCGGCGGCGGTGGCCCTCGCGTCGAGCGTCACGAGTTCGTGGCGAAGTTCGCGCTCACGAACGGACGACTCTTCCAAAGAATGCTCGAGCTCGCGCCGGCGCTGGTCGAAGTGGTGCAGGCGCGAAGCGAAGAGCGCGTGACGGGCGTCGCGTAGTTCACTCTCGACGTCGGAGTAACTTCTCGCGGACGCGGCCTGGCGTTCGAGTGGGCGCATCTGGCGTCGAACTTCACGCACCAGGTCACCGAGACGTTCGAGATTCTCCTGCGTGGAAGCGAGACGCCGTTCGGAACGTTCCTTGCGTCGTCGATGTTTGAGGACGCCGGCCGCTTCTTCGATGACGGCGCGTCGATTCTCGGGATTCGAGGAGAGGATCGAGTCGAGTTGACCCTGTCCGATGATCATGTGCTGTTGACGGCCCACGCCCGAGTCACCCAAGAGTTCTTGGACGTCGAGGAGGCGACACGTCGTGCCGTTGATCGCGTACTCGGAATCACCGCTTCGAAAGAGCGTGCGAGAGATCGTGACTTCCGCTCCCTCGATGGCGAGACGGCCCGAGGAGTTGTCGATGGTGAGGGCCACTTCGGCGCGCCCGAGCGCCGCCCGGTTCGACGTGCCCATGAAGATGACGTCGTCCATTTTTGAACTTCGAAGGGCGCGCGTGCTCTGCGCACCGAGCACCCAGGTAACGGCGTCGACCACGTTGGACTTGCCCGATCCGTTGGGTCCGACGACCGCCGTGACACCGGGCTCGAACTCCAAAATCGTGGTGTCGGCGAAGGACTTGAAGCCCTTCATGGTCAATCGCTTAAGAAACACGCACTGACGCTAGCAACCTTCTGGTAGTCCTCTCGGACCTAGGCCTGGCACTTCTCGCAAAAGAACGTCGATCGCCCTCGCACGGTTTCACGACGAATCACTTGGCGACACTGGTAACAGGTCTGACCCTCACGGTTGTAGACCTGATGGAACTGTTGGAAGTTGCCGGGCTTGGCGTAGGGGTCGACGAACTGCTCGTCGTCGAGCGTGGAGCCGCCGTGCTTGATCGCCTCGGTGAGGACTTCAGTGATCGCGCGGTGCAGGCGGCGGATCTCGATGGTGGAGAGCGACTCGGCCGAACGGTCGAAGCGC
>DASZHK010000155.1:0-7150 GCA_035937905.1 Acidimicrobiales bacterium | reverse complement strand
AGACGACCGATAGTGAACAAGTACCGTGAGGGAAAGGTGAAAAGTACCCCGGGAGGGGAGTGAAATATAACCTGAAACCGTTGATTTACAATCAGTTAGAGAGTCGTCATAGCGTTACGACGCTATGGCCTCGATAGCGTGCCTTTTGAAGAATGAGCCAGCGAGTTGTGGTACGTGGCGAGGTTAACCCGAGAGGGGTAGCCGAAGCGAAAGCGAGTCTGAATAGGGCGTTCAGTCGCGTGCTGCAGACCCGAAGCCGAGTGAGCTTGCCATGGGCAGGTTGAAGCGGGGGTAAAACCCCGTGGAGGACCGAACCCACCTCAGTTGAAAATGAGGGGGATGACCTGTGGTAAGGGGTGAAAGGCCAATCAAACTCGGTGATAGCTGGTTCTCCCCGAAATGCATTTAGGTGCAGCGTCAGTCGTTCAGCATCGGAGGTAGAGCACTGGATGGGCTAGGGGGCCTACAAGCTTACTGACCCCAACCAAACTCCGAATGCCGATGCTCCAGAGACTGGCAGTGAGACCACGGGGGATGAGCTTCGTTGGTCGAGAGGGAAACAGCCCAGATCTACAGCTAAGGCCCCAAATTCTGGACTAAGTGGAAAACGATGTGAGAACGCTCAGACAGCCAGAAGGTTGGCTTAGAAGCAGCCATCCTTTAAAGAGTGCGTAATAGCTCACTGGTCGAGTGGTCTTGCGCGGATAATGTAACGGGGCTCAAGTCCAGAGCCGAAGCTTAGAATTGCGTCTTTTAGACGTAGTGGTAGGGGAGCGTCGAACTTGCAGTGAAGCGGAGGTGTAAACCTACGTGGAGCGTGTTCGAGTGAGAATGCTGGTATGAGTAGCGAGAGAGGGGTGAGAAACCCCTCCGCCGTAAACCCAAGGGTTCCTGGGGAAGGCTAATCCCCCCAGGGTCAGTCGGGAGCTAAGGCGAGGCCGAGAGGCGTAGTCGATGCACAACAGGTTGATATTCCTGTACCACCGTGTCCACGCCCATTCCAATATGGGGGTACTAAGGGGCTGACCTTCGGGTCGAACCGACCAACCCCGTGGCGGAAAGCGAAGGAGGGACGGAGGAGGATAGGTGAGCCCAGGCGTTGGTTGTCCTGGGGTAAGTGCGTAGGGCGAGGTGTAGGCAAATCCGCACCTCATATGCCTGAGACACGATGCCGAGCCATTAGGCGAAGTCACTGATTCCATGCTCCCAAGAAAATCTTCTAGCGAGTTGACACGGTGCCCGTACCCCAAACCGACACAGGTGGGTGGGTAGAGAATACCAAGGCGATCGGGAGAACTGTAGTTAAGGAACTCGGCAAAATGCATCCGTAACTTCGGGAGAAGGATGGCCTTACTAGCGTGTAGGACTTCGCGTCCGAAGCGCGAGAAGGTCGCAGAGAATTGTGGGAAGCGACTGTTTACCAAAAACACAGGAGCGTGCTAAGTCGTAAGACGCCGTATACGCTCTGACGCCTGCCCGGTGCTGGAAGGTTACGGGGATCGGTTAGCTTTCGAGCGAAGCTGAGAACCTAAGCCCCAGTAAACGGCGGCCGTAACTATAACGGTCCTAAGGTAGCGAAATTCCTTGTCGGGTAAGTTCCGACCTGCACGAATGGCGTAACGACTTCCCAACTGTCTCAACTACAGACCCGGCGAAATTGAATTACGAGTAAAGATGCTCGTTAGCTGCATCAGGACGGAAAGACCCCGTGCACCTTTACTACAACTTGATGTTGGGTTTTGGTTCAGTTTGTGTAGGATAGCTGGGAGACTTTGAAGCGTCGGCGCTAGTCGACGTGGAGTCAATGTTGAAATACCAGCCTTTCTGCGCCGGAACCCTAACCTTGGTCCGTAATCCGGATCAGGAACAGCGTCAGGCGGGTAGTTTGACTGGGGCGGTCGCCTCCTAAAATGTAACGGAGGCGCCCAAAGGTTCTCTCAGGCTGGTTGGCAATCAGCTGTTGAGTGCAATGACACAAGAGAGCTTGACTGCGAGACCTACAGGTCGAGCAGGTACGAAAGTAGGGCATAGTGATCCGGCGGTTGCTTGTGGAAGCGCCGTCGCTCAACGGATAAAAGGTACGCCGGGGATAACAGGCTTATCTTCCCCAAGAGTCCATATCGACGGGAAGGTTTGGCACCTCGATGTCGGCTCGTCGCATCCTGGGGCTGAAGCCGGTCCCAAGGGTTGGGCTGTTCGCCCATTAAAGCGGTACGCGAGCTGGGTTCAGAACGTCGTGAGACAGTTCGGTCCCTATCCGATGCAGCCGTAAGAGATTTGAGAAAGGTTGTCCCTAGTACGAGAGGACCGGGACGAACGCAGCTCTCGTGTGACAGTTGTCCTGCCAAGGGCATGGCTGTTTTGCGACCTGCGGGTGGGATAAGCGCTGAAAGCATCTAAGTGCGAAGCCCGTTTCAAGATTAAATCTCTCACTGGGTTAACCAGGTAAGGCCCGTGGCCAGACGACCACGTTGATAGGCCGGAAGTGTAAGTGCGGTAACGCATTCAGCTGACCGGTACTAATCGGCCGAGGGCTTGGAATTTGATGTTCGTGCTCGTTCTAGGACGCTCAAGGAGCTGGCCTACGCCAGTTCCGACCACGAAAGTGGTCGAGCGCAAGATTTCCGGTGGTTATGGCGGTGGAGATATACCTGTTCCCATTCCGAACACAGCAGTCAAGCCCACCAGCGCCGATGGTACTTGGGGGTTCCTCCCTGGGAGAGTAGGTCGCCGCCGGGATTTCTAGAAAGACCCCCACCGAAAGGTGGGGGTCTTTCGCATTTGCGCGCAGACGCGCGAGCCGTTGAAGAGGGCCAGACGCCCCAGTGAGATCGCGTCGTCGGGTTCCCTACGAGGACGGATCGTCGAAGTAGCGAAGTCCTCGTTCTTGCAGTTTTCCGCGCAAGCCAAAGAGATCGAGACTGAGTTCACCGGCCGCCAGGTTCTTGCGCTTCTCGCGTTCGTTGTCTTCACGTACCTGGCACGCGGCGAGCACCGTGGTGGCGTCTTCTCGTTTGACGACGACCACGCCGTCGTCGTCGGCGACGATGACGTCACCGGGTCGAACGTACGCGCCCGCGCAGACGACGGGAGCTTGAACATTGCCCGGCGTTTCCTTCACCGTTCCTTGGGCGCTGATCGTCTTGGACCACACCGGGAACTTCATGTCGGTCAGCTCGCGCACGTCACGTACGCCGGCGTCGATGACGAGTCCTCGCACGCCGTGGGCCACGAGACTCGTCGCGATGAGATCGCCGACGTAGCCGTCGTCGCAGGGACTGGTGAGCGCGACGACGAGGAGATCACCGGGTCGTGCCTGTTCGATCGCTAGATGAATGGACGAGTTGTCACCGGGCGAGACCTCGCACGTCAACGCGTTACCGCTGACACGCACGGGCCGAAAGATGGGTCGAAGACCAACGGCGAACAGCCCCGAGCGGTCTTGCGACTCGTGGATGGTAGCCACACCGAACGCGCCGAGCGCGTCGACGACCTCGAGATCGGTGCGCGGCGTGTTGCGAACGACGACGGCCATGGAGTCCTCCTGGAGACACACGGCAACGTTGCTGGTCAGGGCCTCTACGTTGGGCGTATCTCGGTTCTGTTACCAGTGAACTTTATCCGCGGGCGCGTATAGGTCAAGACGAAATGCCCGTCACGGCGATGGGTTCAGAATGAATCGCTCGACCGCGTTCGCGAAACCGTTGTCGTCGTTCGATGTCGTCGTGTGCGTCGCCTTGGCCTTCACTTCGTCGGAGGCGTTTCCTACCGCGACGCTGAGGCCCGAGCGTTCGAACATGAGTACGTCGTTCGACATGTCACCGATCGTCGCTATGTGCGCTGGGTCAATGGAAAACGTCGTCGCCAGGAAGTCGACGACACTTCCCTTGTTCGCGTCTTGGTGCGTGACGTCGATGTAGTAGGTCTGCGAGCTTGTCGCGGACACGTTGCTCGAGAACCTGTCGTTCAAGGCGTTGGTGGCCTTCTCGATCGTCTCGGGGTCGTCACTCACGCCCACGATCTTGACGATGTCGCCTCGGACGCCGTCGAAATCGTTGAGTTGGCTTGGCATGAACTGACAGACCGTGGCTTCGTGGGCGACGTGGGGCCCGTCGAGGTCGAGCACGAACCAGTCGATGCCCTGATAGACCCAGACCGAGAGTCCATGGTCCTGGAGTACTTCGATGATGGGTCCGACGACGCCGTCGATGATGACGAGTTCTTGCATCGTGACCAACTCTTCATCCACGATGAGACCGCCGTTGAAGCCGGCGAGCGGTGTGGAGAGTTTCAAAGGTTCGATGAGCATTCGAAGTCCACGCGGTGGACGTCCGCTCGTGACCGCGAAGAGGATCCCGGCTTCGCCCAGGCGCTCGACTGCTCGAACCGTTTCCGGGGTCAGTTCTTTCTTCGACGTGACGAGCGTGCCGTCGACGTCGGAGAGGAGGAGCCGAATGTCGTGGCCGCTCACTCGGGCAGCGTCCAGCGGTTCGGCGTGACGACCTCGGCGATGGACTTGGGTCCCCACGAACCCTTGGCGTAGGGCTCGACGGGTAAGGGGTGCTCGAGGAGTGGCGCCGCCACCTCCCAGAGGCGTTCGATGCCGTCGGACCTCGTGAACAGTGATTGATTGCCCAACATCACTTCGAGCAGCAAGCGTTCGTACGCCTCGAGGTTGTTCTTCTCTTGGAACGATTCGCGGTAGTGGAAGTGCATCCGTGCCTGGCCGAGGATCATCTCAGGCCCGGGTTGCTTCGCGAGGAAGTACGCGTGGATGGACCCGGGGTCCTTGAAGTCGATGATGATCTTGTTGGCGTCGGGGTGGTCGCCGTTCTTCTGGTCGGGGAAGATCTCCATGACGGGCTCGCGAAGACCGATCGTGATCATCTGGCGACTCTCGGCGAGACACTTACCGGTGCGCAGGTAGAAGGGAACGCCCATCCAGCGTGCGTTGTCAACCCACGCGCGTAGCGCGATGAAGGTCTCGGTCGTCGAGTCCGGCGCGACGCCCGGTTCGTCAAGGTAGCCCTCGTACTGACCGCGGAGCACTTCCCTCGGGTCGAGGACGCGCAGCGATTCGAAGACCTTGTCGATCTCGTTGCGCAGTGGTCGCGCGGTGAGCGACGTGGGTTGTTCCATGGCGAGGATGCCGAGCACCTGGAAGAGGTGGGTGACGACCATGTCGCGAAAGGCGCCCGTGCCCTCGTAGAACGCGCCGCGACCTTCGATCGAGAGGGTCTCGGGGACGTCGATCATCACGTACTTCACGTGGCTGCGGCGCCACAGCGGCTCGAAGAGCTCGTTCGCGAAGCGCAGCGCCAAGATGTTGTCGATCGACTCCTTACCTAAGAAGTGGTCGATGCGAAAGATCTGCGATTCGTCGAAGTACTCGGTGATCTCGGCGTCGAGTTTGACGGCGGAGGCGAGGTCGACGCCGAAGGGCTTCTCGCAGATGATGCGCGCGTTCTTCTCCAGTCCCTTCGCTCCGAGCTGCGCGATGACGCCCGCCATGGCGTCGGGCGGGATGGCCAAGTGGTACAAGCGACGCACGTCGCCGCCGATCTCCGCCTCGGCGTTCGCGACGACCTGGGCGAGGCCGTGCGGCCCGTCGTCGGGGTCAACGGCGAAGGCCAGCCGCGCGGCGAAGTCGCTCCACTCCGTACCCGAGGGCTTGTCGGAGGCGAACTCACAGACCGCGTCGAAGGCGTACTCGCGGAACTCCTCGATGGTCATCGCCGATTGGGGTCGCGCGCACCCGATGATCCGGTAGTCGTCGGGCAACAGACCCGCGACGGCGAGATGGTAGAGACCGGGAAGGATCTTGCGTTTGGCGAGGTCGCCACGGATGCCAAAGACCACGATCACGTGGTTATCGGGACGAGGTCGTCCGTTGAGCTGGGGGGCCTTACTCACGTGGGGGATTCCTCTTTCTTCTTGTGTCGACGGTAGTGGCTTATGGGGTGAGCGCCGCTCGATCGGCCAAGATCAGCGACGAGCCCGCCTTCACGCGACCGGCTGGGATCGAGGGATCACTGTCCAGCAGTTTCGCCAAGGCCTCGCGCTTGTCGGCGCCACTGATCAGCCAAAGGAGATGGTCCGCCCTCGCGAGGGCTGGGTAGGTGAGGGTCATCCGGCGTGTGCCCTGGTAGGGGCCGCTCAGGGCGACGAGTCGGTCCGTGACGTCGAGGACGGGATCGTTCGGAATGAGCGACGCGCAGTGGCCGTCGGGTCCGAGGCCGAGGTGGATGAGGTCGAAACTCGCCGGAAGCTTTGCGGCGTACTGACGACACGCTTCGTCGAGGTCCGGCTCCTCGACGCCCATCGGCTCGATTGGCGCGGACGTCGAGGCGAGACTCTGACGAAGATGTTTGAAGTTGCGAAGGTCGCTGTCGACGTCGACGACGCGTTCGTCGGCTTGAAAGAAGACCGTGTGGTCCCAGCGGACGTCCTCGTTGGCGAGGTCGCGCATCATCAACCAGGGACTCGTTCCGCCACTCACGGCGAAGCTAAAGGGCGTGCGGCGTGTCCGCACCCGTCGAGCTCGATCTGCCGCGTACTCAGCCGCCGCACCCGCGAGTGAGGCGGCGTCGTCGAAAACTCGCAGCTCGTGGTGCACTAGGAGGGCTTCTCCACGTGACCACCGAAGCCGGCGCGCATCGCCGAGAGAACCTTGGCGGTGAACTCGCCGGCGCCTCGCGATTCGTAGCGTTGCCAGAGTGCGGCACTGATGACGGGCGCGGGGACGGACTCGTTGATCGCGGCCTCGACGGTCCAACGACCTTCGCCGGAATCGGAGACCCGGCCACTGAACTCCGAAAGGTCGGGCGAGCGCGTGAGGGCTTCGGCCGTGAGGTCCACCAACCAGGAGCTGATCACCGATCCGTGGCGCCAGACTTCAGCGACCTCGGGCAAGTCGAGGTCGTACGTGTAGTACTCGGCGTCCTTCACGGGGGAGGTTTCGGCGTCCGCGGTGACACTCTGGTTACCGACGTTCGCGTGTTTGAGGATGCTGAGACCCTCCGCGATCGAGGCCATCATCCCGTACTCGATGCCGTTGTGGACCATTTTGACGAAGTGACCGGCGCCATTGGGTCCGCAATGGAGGTAACCTTGTTCAGCGGTCCCGGGCAGCTTCTCGCGTCCCGGCGTG
>DASZHK010000154.1:0-16903 GCA_035937905.1 Acidimicrobiales bacterium | reverse complement strand
CACGATGTTCACACAGAAGTTGAAAACTAACGGTGCCGAGGGGTGCCAACGAAGGGTTGGGGAAATATGAATTTGAAATTAGGGAGGACTCTCGCGTCCGTAGCACTGGTTGGCGGCTTCGTCGTCGCAGTGTTGCCGGTCGTGAGTTCAGCTGGTACGCCCACGGTTTCGGACAGCACGTTTAACACGAGCTTTTCGACCATGAAGTACCTGAAGTCAGTTGTTGCCAAGGGTAAGGGCAGCATTGCCGTTATCTTGCCGGACTCGAAGTCATCGGCGCGCTACACCGAGTTTGACGCTCCTTATCTGACCAAGGCCTTCAAGGCTGCCGGTCTTAAGGCCAAGCAATTCTCAGTGCAGAACGCCCAGGGCAGCGACGCGCGGCAGTTCACTGACGCCCAGGCAGCCATTGCCAAGGGTGCGAAAGTCATCGTCATCGACCCGCTTGACTCCACCACTGGTGCGGTCATCGAAGGGTACGCGAAGGCTCGTGGAGTCAAAGTCATTGACTACGACCGCTTGACGCTTGGTGGCGCACGTAGCTACTACGTCAGCTTCGACAACACCGCCGTCGGCAAATTGATCGGTCAGGGTGAAGTGTCATGCTTGGCGTCCTGGAATGTGACGAACCCAGTTCTTTACATCTCCTACGGAGCGCCTACTGACAACAACGCCACGTTGTTCGCCAAGGGCTACAACGCCGTCCTGTCGGCCGCCGGGTTCAACACGACCTCGACGACGACCTCGGGCGCGAAGCAGTCAGTGCTTGAGAGCGCTGGAACATGGGACGGTCCTACGGCCCTTACCGACTTCCAGGCTGCTTTCACTGCGCACCCATCAATCAACGCCGCGTTGACGCCAAACGACAACAACGCGTCGGGCATCATCTCGTACTTGCAGAGCAAGGGCCTCAAGCCCAAGACCTTCCCGTTCACGGGTCAGGACGCGTCACTGGTTGGATTCCAGAACGTGATTTCTGGCTACCAGTGCGGTACGGTCTACAAGCCAATCTGGCTCGAAGCTCAGGCAGCTGCGTCACTTGCCATCTACTTGCGCGCTGGCGTCAAGGTGCCCTCTGGCTTGGCCAACGGCACTACGCCTGACACCTTGACCGGACAAAACGTGAAGTCAGTTCTTCTGACTGCCACGTGGGTTACCCCGGACAAGATTGAAGCAACGGTCATCAAGGACGGCGTCATCAAGGCGTCCGACCTTTGCACCTCATCAGCTCCTACGGTTGCTGGCTCCACGCCTCCGACCTACGCTGCTGACTGCGCGACGTACGGCATCAAGTAGTTCCAAACGATGGAGTCCACTTCTGAAGCGTCAAATACTCAGCACTCTGTAACCACAGACGCCGACACCGGCGTTTCAGGAGTGAGTCCATCAAACGCAACACCACTGTTGAGCCTGCGCGGCGTGTCGAAGCAATTCGGCGCCGTGCAGGCTCTTCGGGGTGTTGATCTGGACATACCCAACGGCCAGGTCACCGCGCTGATTGGTGACAATGGTGCGGGGAAGTCAACGCTCATCAAGACCATCTCTGGTATTTGGGCGCCGTCAGAAGGACACATCTTCTGGAAGGGCGAGGAAGTACACGTTCACTCACCGCGCGACGCCGCGCGATTGGGGATTGCGACGGTATACCAAGACCTTGCGCTTTGCGACAACCTCGACATCGTCCAGAATCTCTACCTCGGTCGAGAAGAGACCGATCGCGGTCTGCTGAACGAAATCAAGATGGAGTTGACGACGATCCAGACGTTGAAGGATCTCTCAGTCTCCACTGTTCGATCGGTTCGCCAACTGGTGGGTTCACTCTCGGGTGGCCAGCGCCAGGCAGTTGCCGTCGCTCGCGCCGTCATGCGAGACTCGCAGCTCGTCATCTTGGACGAACCCACGGCGGCACTCGGCGTTTCACAAACGGCGCAAGTGCTGGAACTCATTCGTACACTGGCCGCGCGAGGAATCGCCGTGCTGGTCATTTCACACAACTTGATCGACGTCTTCAGCGTCGCCGACCGCGTCGCCGTCATGTACTTGGGCAACCTCGTGAGCAGCGGACCAGCGGCGAACTACGACACGGCCAGCGCCGTCGAGTTGATCACCACCGGCGAAACCAGTCGCGCAGCGACGTCGCTGACCTCAGCTCAATAATCGAAAGGCATTAGGACCTTGTCCACCCCTCCGCAGGAAGACTCCCATCACGCGGGACTTGACACGACGACGTCGAGTCACCCGTTGGTCCAGCAGCTGAAGAAGATTCGACAAGGCGACAGCGGTCTGTTGCCGATTTTGGTTGGACTCGCCGCCCTGGTCATCTATTTCCAGATCCGCAGCTCCGTCTTTCTGTCGGCGGGCAACATCACCAACCTCTTCGTCCAAGCCACTATTTTCATCTTGCTCGGCATGGCGGAGATTTGGCTCCTCCTCATCGGTGAGATTGACCTCTCCGCTGGTTTCAACGCAGGCGTCGGTGGCGCCATCGCGGTCATCTTGGTCGATCACCAGTTCCACTGGCCCTGGTTCTTGGCACTGGGCCTGGCCATGGTCGTCTCTACGGGCATCGGCATCATCAACGGTCTGCTCGTCATTCTCTTACGCCTCCCGTCGTTCATCGTCACCTTGGCCGGACTGTTGGGCCTTCAGGGAGTGCTGATTTATATCGTCGACCGCCAAGGAACGGGTGGTGTCGTCTCGGTGCAAGAAAAAGTTCTCTATAACCTCGTCAACGGCAACCTGACGCCCCTGTGGACGTGGATCGTGGTGGTGGTGCTCGTCGTGCTGAGCAGCATCGTTATGCTGCGCGGCGACCAGAAGCGTCGACGTAGTGGCCTTCCGGGCAAGCCGTTCTTCGTCACCATCATCAAGATCGTCGCGTTGGCGGTCGCTGGTCTTCTGCTCGTCCTGGTGTTCAACACCAACCGCTCTTCCTTCACGCACCTGAGTGGCATGCCGTTCGCCATTCCGATCGACCTCTTCGTGCTCGGCGTGGGTGGCTTCATCTTGGCCAAGACCAAGCCTGGTCGGTACCTCTACGCGATCGGTGGCAACATCGAAGCCGCTCGACGCGCGGGTATCAACGTGAACCGCTACCGGCTCATGGCCTTCGGACTGACGGGCCTCACCGCAGGTATCGCGGGACTACTCTACGTGTCGCGTCTCGTTGGTATCTCCGACGGCATCGAAGGTGGCACGTACGTGCTGTACGCGGTGGCCGCCGCGGTCATCGGTGGTACGAGTCTCTTCGGTGGGCGAGGAAAGATGATCCACGCCGTGATCGGTGGTCTCGTCATCGCGACGATTGACAACGGCATGGCGTTGATCGGCTTGAGCGCGGCGACGCAGCTCATCGCCACGGCGCTGGTGTTGTTGGCGGCCGTTACCGTTGACTCGGTCGCGCGTCGCGCAAGTAACAACGCTCGCTGAGTCGAGACACGTTCGACGCAGTACCTCGTGCGGCGCGGATGACCGTGTTGGTGCGGTAACTGCCACGTTGAGGTGGCGGGATACGAACTACTGAAGGTGGCGAAGTTCTTGCCGACGGATCTTGCCATTGGCGGTTCGAGGAATCGCAACCACGTAACGAATCTCCTTGGGTTTCGCCCACGGGCCGATTCGTTCACCCGCCAGTGAAACGATCTCTTGGTCGTGGTTGGTGCCGTCGCCCACCACCAGCGCGACGACGCGCTCGCCCCACTCGTCGTCGAGCACTGACGTGACGGCCACGTCTCGAACGTGTGCGAGCGAGGCGATGACGGATTCGAGGTCCTCGGGCCAGAGTTTCTCGCCGCCGGTCGTGATCATGAATCCGAGTCGTCCTCGAACGCGAACCTTCCCGTTAACCACGTCGCCGCCGTCGCCCGTCGGGAACCAGTCGCTCTGGCCGTCGGGGCCGACGACGCTTGGGCGTGCTGCGGTGCGGTACGAAGAAAACAGTGTGGGCGAACGAACGATGAGCTCGCCGTCCACGCTCGCGACGTCGACGCCCGGGAGCGCGTGGCCGTCGTAGACGATCCCCGAGCCCGTCTCCGTCATGCCCCACGTGGTCACGACGTTGGGTGGAAGATCACCTGGCGGGCGTGCCCCGCCCAACAACACTCGGTAGAAGCCGCTGACGTCATGGCGCGCGAGCTGCGTGCGAACGAGCGCGACGTGAGTGGCACCTAAGTGAGGAGCTTCGTCGAGCGGGGTCGAGGGCGACCAACAGAGCGTCGCGTCACTAAGTATTGATCGCAGGAGGACAGCGAGCCCGCCAATGTGATTGGCGGGTAAACAAGGGAACCACACGGGCGCGGTAGTCCCACGCAAGGTGCTCTGCGTGATTTCGGCGCTCGCGCGAAGCGCGTTCCACGAAAGCTCGGCCGCCTTCGGCACGCCGCTCGATCCCGACGTCAACATCACGAGTCCGACGTCGTCGTCGACTTGTTGGCCCTCGCGACGGACTCTTCGCCCGCTCTCATCGAGAACGACCGTCGCACCAAGCAGTGAGAGTTCCTCGTCTCGCCGTCGTGGTGACAGGCGCTGGTCGAGGACGCAAAAGGCCTTGCCGGATTCAACACACAGTCGAAGTGCGTGCTCGAGTTCGACGCCGAGCGGCAGGTCGATCGCGTGCAGGTCTTTCACGTAGAGAGAATACGTGCACGCTCCGACGTCACGTCAATGAACGTCTGGCGAACGTTCAAGGGAGAGATCCTGAGGTCCATCGAAGGAGTCGTGCCAGTGCGGCGTGACGGTAGCGTGGACGACATGGCTGACACCGTAATTAAAGGTCCACCGCTCGACCCGGTGGAGGAGTTTCGATCCCAGGCCTTGCCCCAATGGGAGCAGGTGGGCGAGTATCGAGACCTTATCTATGAGGTCGCCGAAGGTATCGCGCGCGTCACGATCAATCGACCAGAAGTACGCAACGCCTTTCGCCCCCAGACCCTTTTCGAACTGGCCCACGCGTTTGAGCGCGCCCGAGACGACATCACCGTCGGCGTCATCATTTTGACGGGCGCGGGCCCCGACGCCTTCTGTTCCGGAGGTGATCAACGAATCCGCGGTGACGATGGTTATATCGGCGACGATGAAGTCGCCCAGCACGGGGTGGGCCGACTGAACGTCCTGGACCTTCAGATCCAGATCCGTCGGCTCCCCAAACCGGTCATCGCGCAGATCGCTGGCTACGCGATCGGGGGAGGGCACATCTTGCATTTGGTCTGTGACCTCTCGATCGCCGCCGACAACGCCCGCTTCGGTCAGACGGGTCCACGAGTGGGCTCCTTCGATGGTGGCTACGGTTCGTCCCTGTTGGCGCGAACGATCGGTTTGAAGCGCGCGAAAGAGGTGTGGTTCCTCTGTCGCCAGTACGACGCGGCACAAGCGCTCGACTGGGGACTGGTGAACACCGTCGTGCCTCTCGACGACCTCGAACGAGAGACCGTCGCGTGGTGTCGTCAGATTTTGACGTTGTCGCCCATCGCGCTTCGCATGCTGAAGGCCGGCTTCAACGCCGCCGACGACGGACTGGCCGGGGTGCAGCAACTTGCCGGTGACGCGACCATGCTCTTCTATATGTCCGAAGAGGGCCAAGAGGGCCGTAACGCCTACCTCGAGCGTCGAAAGCCCGACTTCTCGAAGTTCCCGAAGCGTCCATGATCGAGACGCCGGGGGTTCAAGAGCGTTGGGTGCTCGCGGCGCGACCGCGAACGTTGCCGGCGGCCGGCGTGCCCGTCGTCGTCGGCACGTTGTTGATTCGCCCACTCAGCATCAATTGGCTCAACTCGGTGCTCTGTCTCATCATCGCGCTCTCGCTGCAAGTCGCGACGAACTACGCGAACGACTACTCGGACGGGATACGCGGGACGGACGAACAACGCGTCGGTCCCTTTCGCCTCACCGTGTCGAAACTCGTCGCCGCGAAGAGCGTGCGCAACGCGGCTGGACTGTGCTTCGCCGTCGCCGCCGTCGCCGGACTGTGGTTGGCCTCGCGCACGTCATGGTGGTTGGTCCTGATCGGTCTCAGCGCGATGCTGGCTGGTTGGTTCTACACCGGAGGACCGAAGCCCTACGGCTACTACGGCTTCGGTGAACTTTTCGTGTTCATCTACTTCGGCCTCGTCGCGACGGTGGGCACCGCCTACGTTCAACACGGCACCATCCCCGCGCGCGCCTGGTGGCTGGGGGTCGCGGTCGGATTCATGGCGTGCGCGCTGCTGGAGGCGAACAATCTTCGAGACGTCGACGGTGACCGAGCCGTTGGTAAGAAGACGCTGGCCGCGCGACTCGGCCGACAACGTGGAGCGTGGCTCTACGTCGTGTGTGTCGCTGGAGTAATCGTGGGCGTTGTCGGCGCTCGCCAACTTGGCGTCGTCGTCGCGACGATCGTGCTGTACGCACCGGCCCTGCGTCTGGCGTTCTCCAAGAAGCAAGGGCGAGAACTCATCATCTTGTTGCAGTACTCGGCGCGAGCGCAGTTGGCGTTGGGCGCCCTCCTCGGCGTACTTCTCGCGTCGAACGCCTACTGGGGCTGAACACTCGCGAGGAGCGCCGCGACCTCACCAGGTCGCTCGAGGTGCGCCGCGTGTCCCACGTCTTTGACGAGTGACGTCGTCGAAGTTGGGAGTGCGTCATCGAGCAGGCGCGCCTCATTCACGAACTTGGTGTCGTTCGTGCCAGCAATCACGAGAGTCGGCACGGTCACCGCGGTTATCGTCTCGCCGAGCCACGCTTGCGTTCCGGTGCCCGTCGTTCGAAGTGAGTTGGCGAGCCCTCGCGCGTTGGAACTTCGCGCGACACGCTCGAGAGGATCGTCGGGCAGGGTGGCGAACATGGGTTGAGCCAGCCATTCGTCAAGGAAGGCGTCGGCACCGATGAGCTCTATTCGATCGGCCAGGGCGTTGTCGCGCGCCCGTCGCGCCGCACGCTCGACGTCGTCGCGCAGGCCTAGCGTCGCGCTCAGGACGACGAGCGCGGAGAGGCGTTCTTGATGGCGAAGCGCGAAATGCAAGGCGACGCGTCCTCCCATGGAGTACCCACCCAAAATGAATGGTTCGCTTGGCAACGAACTGGCGAGGAGGTCCGCGGTCTCGTCCAGTGACGCGGCGATGGAGGAGTTTTCACCGTGGCCCGGCAGGTCGATGGTGAGGACTTCGTAGGTTCCTGCCAGAATGGAACGGAACGTACGGCCCGAGTCCTTGGTTTGCGTAAAGCCGTGCAACCACACGAGGACCGGACCGGCGCCATTTCGCTGTAGACCGAGGAGTGACATTGCCACGTAGCGTACCGAGCCCGAGCGTGGCCCAGGCTACGTTCGCCGCGACGCTCTTTGACGAATGGATCGAAGCGGGACTTCGTGACGTCGTGATGTCCCCGGGTTCTCGCTCGACGCCCCTCGTGCTCGCCGCCGCGCAGCGCGACGAACTGACCTTGCACGTCCGACTCGACGAACGAAGCGCCGGATTCTTCGCACTAGGTCGGGCGTTGGCCACCAAGGTGCCGGTCGTGATCGTGGTGACGAGCGGTACGGCCGCGACCGAACTACACGCCTGCGTCGCCGAGGCTGACCTCGCGTTCGTTCCGCTCATCGTCGTCACCGCCGATCGACCGCCCGAGTTACACGGCGTCGGCGCGCCGCAGACTATTGAGCAAGGTCTTCTCTACGGCGCGATGGTCCGCCTCTTCGAAGATCCCGGTGTCGCCGACGTGGATCGTGCGCCGACATGGCGTCACTTGGCGAACCGACTCTGGCGCGGAGCCCAGGGTGACGAGTCACCTCCTGGTCCGGTGCACTTGAACGCCGCGTTCGTTGAGCCACTCGTGGCGGAGCGAACGAATCTTCCCGGTCCCCAAACTGAGACACCGCGGACGGTGTCGCCGGGGCGCAAGGCGCTCCCGACCAACGCCGCGCCTCTCGATCTTGTGGGACAGTCAGTGCTCTGCGTCGTCGGTCGCGGCGTCACGAACGAAGTCATCGATACGTGTCGCGAACTCAACTGGATCGTCCTCGGTGACGCGACGGCCCAAGGATCCCTTCCTTACTTCGACGCACTCCTTCGATCGAGCGACTTCGCTCGGCGCGCGCGACCCGACGTCGTGGTGCGCCTCGGGGGCATCCCGGCGTCCAAAGTGCTCGCGGAACAGCTTCGCGATTGGAACGTTCGAACGATCGGTTTCGACGGCGGGGGGTTCATCGCGGACCCCGACCTCCTCGTCAGTGAGACCTACGCCGGCCTTCCTCGACGAGGCGACGCGACGCTCGTCGCGGACGGCGACTACGTCTTGACGTGGCGACGCGCCTCCGACAAGGTGGCCGCGTGGTTGGAGAACGTCGAACGTGACGAAAGTGCGTTCAATGAACCATTCGTCGCTCGAACGGTCGTCGAGGCCAGCAACGCCTCAGGTGTCGCACTCGTCGTGGGTTCGTCGATGCCAGTGCGTGACGTGGAGTGGTGGGCGCCGCCTCGTCGCAGCGCCACGTTCGCGAATCGAGGCGTCAACGGAATCGATGGCGTGGTGTCGACCGTGCTGGGTGTTGCTGTCGGGTCGAAGGCGATTGGTCTCGTCGGTGATCTCACGATGTTGCACGACGTCTCGGGGCTCGTCGAGGGTCTCGGCAACGCCGGTGGCTCGTGCGTCCTCGTGGTGGTCGACAACCGAGGTGGCGGGATCTTCTCCTTTCTCCCTCAGGCGACAGTTCTTGAGCGCGAACGATTCGAGCTTCTCTTCGGCACGCCTCGCGTCCACGACCTCGAAGTCGTGGCGAACGCCTTTGGTCACTCGGCCACGTCCGTGACGACGGTCGACGAGTTGCGCACTGCCGTCGAGAAGGGCCTCGCCAGTGAGGGACTCAGCGTGGTCGTCGCGAAGGTGCCCTCACGCGAGGAGAACGTCACGCTGCACCAGGAGTGGAACGAACACGTCATCCAACTCCTGGAAGGAGGTGCCGCGTGATTGCTTCACTTCCGGCGTCGCTGATCTTGGCGATTCCCCTCGCGATCGCGGCCGGTTTCATCTCCTTCGCCTCGCCCTGTGTCCTTCCACTCCTTCCCGGTTACGTCGCGTTCCTCACGGGCGCCACGGGAAGACTCGAGGGTCGCTCGGAAAAGGGGAGAGCGTTCGTTGGATCGATTGCCTTCGTGCTCGGTTTCGCCTTCGTCTTCGTAAGTCTCGGCGCCCTCTTTGGTGGTTTTGGCTCGTCGATGAAAGTCCACCAACGCGTCTTGGAGGAGGTCTTTGGAGTCGTGACGATCCTGCTCGGGTTCTTCTTCGCCGGTTGGTTGCCGTCAAAATGGCTGCAACGTGACCGTCGTGTTCATCGCCTTCCCAGTGTGTCGATCCTCGGAGCGGCGGCCCTGGGCTTTACCTTCGGTCTCGGTTGGACTCCATGCATTGGGCCAACCCTCTCAGCGATACTCACGCTGGCCGGTTCAACGTCGGGCGCTTCGGCCTTGCGTGGTTCGGTGCTCGCGTTCTTCTACTGTCTCGGACTCGGTGTCCCCTTCGTGGTCGCGGCACTGGCCACCGAGTGGATGGCGACGGTCTCGTCATGGTTACGTCGTCACGCCAAGACGATCGGCGTCATCGGTGGCGTGTTGCTCATCGCGATCGGGGTGAGCGAGGTGACGGGTCTGTGGCACACGTTCGTGTTGTGGATCCAGACCCACTTACCGGCGACGAGCTCCTTCTAGTTATGAACGGGCCTCGTAGACTGAGACGATGAATGTACTCGAGGACTGGCAATTTCGCGGTCTTATCCACCAGACCACCGACGACGAGGTCTTTGATCGTCTGAGCGCGGGATCGCTCACGTTGTACATCGGTTTCGACCCGACAGCCCCGTCGCTGCACCTCGGACACCTCTTCCCCTTGTGTAACTTGCGTCGTCTCCAGCTCGCGGGTAACGCGCCCATCGCACTCGCCGGTGGCGGTACCGGACTCATTGGCGATCCGAGCTTCAAAGACGTCGAACGGCCCTTGCTCACGCGCGAGGTTCTCGACGCCAACGTCGCGGGGATCGGCGAGCAGATGAGTCGTTTCCTCGACTTTTCCTCCAGCGCGGGTAAGGCTCGAGCGAAACTGTTGAATAACGCGGACTGGCTCACCACGATCTCACTGACGGATTTCCTGCGTGACGTTGGCAAACACTTCACGGTCAATCAGATGATCGCGAAGGAATCGGTCAAGAGTCGCCTCGATCGCGACGACGTCGGACTCTCGTTCACCGAATTCGCGTACATGCTCCTGCAGGCCTACGACTTCTTGCGATTGAACCTCGATCACGGGTGCACGCTCCAACTCGGGGGCTCCGATCAGTGGGGCAATATAACGATGGGCACCGAACTCGTTCGAAAGACGACGGGTACTTCAGCGGCCGGTCTCACGTCGCCGTTGTTGTTACGCCCGGATGGATCCAAATTCGGAAAGTCCGAAGGAGGCGAGCAGGTTTGGCTCGACGCCGCGCGCACCTCACCGTTCAAGATGCACCAGTTCCTCCTCAACAGCGACGACGACGTCGCCTCGGCGCTCCTTCGCTTCTTCACGTTCCTCGATCACGACACGATCCTCGGCCTCGACGAAGCGACGTCGAACACGCCAAAGGAACGTCAAGCGCAACGCG
Organism: Acidimicrobiales bacterium; assembly: GCA_035937905.1. Classification (GTDB taxonomy): domain Bacteria; phylum Actinomycetota; class Acidimicrobiia; order Acidimicrobiales; family RAAP-2; genus RAAP-2. The sequence continues at coordinate 6,300 of DASZHK010000154.1, read as the reverse complement.
CCCTCGCCAATGAAGTCGTCGCCATGGTGCACGGTGACGACGCGGCGAAGAAGGCCGAACGCGCCGGCGAGGCGCTCTTCTCCGAGACCATTGCCGATCTCGACGAGGCGACGTTACTTGAAGTCGTCGCGGACGCGCCCTCGTCCTCGTGGTCTCGCGACGAGCTTGCGCGCGGTGTCGATCCGGTGGAGCTCTTGGTGCGTAGCCAGCTCGCGAAATCGAAGGCCGAAGCCCGTCGTTACCTCGACCAAGGTGGTGTCTACGTGAACAACGTGCGCCTCGACGCGACGTCGCGCGTCAGCATCACCGACGCGCTGCACGGACGGTACCTGGTGCTCCGCCGCGGGCGTCGCCAGCTCCACCTCTTGGTCGCGGCGTGATTCGTGGCGCCGCCCTCTTGTTGGCTGCAGGTCTCCTGCTCAGTGCGTGCGGATCCATCAGTGCGTCAAAGGCCATGACCAACTGGGCGACGCAGAATGGTTACACCGCCAACGTGAAGTCGTTGACGAACGACGCCAAACACGCGGCGCTCGCGCTTCGTGATCCCTCGACGTCGAGTGCGTCGTTGCACACGGTGTGCGCAGTGTTGAACCTCGAGACCGAGCAAGAGAACGCCGCGCTGCCCACGCCCGACAACCAGGCGACCAACCTCATCTCGAAAGCACTCAACACGCTGGGCGCAGGCTCGGTCGAGTGCTACGGCGCGTCGTCGAACGTGGCCAAACGGGCACGGGCGCTTCGCAGCCTCTCGACCGGCGTTTTGTACCTCTCGGAGGCATCGGCGCGCGTCGCGAGCGTGGTGACGCCCTAGGTCGATTGAGGGCGCAGGTCGATTTCGAGTCGCAAGATACCGTCCTCGAGTGTCGCCGTGGCGTCACCCAGCATGGCGTAATCCTGGAAGTCGATCTTCGCGGCCTCGATGAAACGAAGACGCTCGGGTCCCTCCACCGGCGGCAGTCCTCGGCGCTTCACGGCGTCGGCGCGGTCACGAAAACGCTGAATCATCTCATTGGGGTCAAAGGCAGTGCTCACAGGCAAATGCTAGGGGTTATAGAAGGAGTTCGAGTTGGTAGTATGGATACTCAACTCAGTGTTGTGGAGTTGAGGTCGCCGCCAGGTATTGGCCCGCGACGAGTGAGGAGTTGACGTGAAAAAGGGTCGCCATCGCCGTTTTGTAGAAGCTCGTGAAATGAAGCGATCCACGGGTCCCCGAGCCACCACCTGCGTGGAGTGCGGTGCCCCGCCGGACGACGTGCACGCCGAATGGTGCCTCGTCGAAGAAGACCGCTACGACGAAATTCTCGGTTCACTACCTCGTACGAATTTCACCGAAGAGGATCCGCTGGCCGCGGAGGGTTAAGCCTTCTTACGAAGTACCGGATGGGCGAGACGTGTGCCCTGTGGCTGCGCCGCTCGATTATCCATGTACGCACGCAGACGGTTGTAGACCGTGACGCCCACCATGGCCGTGAGCTCTTCGCGCATGGAGTCGACGACGCGCGTCTTGCCGACGAACGCCGAGGCCGACTCGGTGCACCACCAGTGGAACTCAGATCCTCCCGGACCCCAGTCGCGCCGGTCCCACTGCGAGATACGCGTAACGACGTGGCCGTCGTCCTTCACCTCGTCGTCGCGATGCAACGGCAACTGCCAACAGACTTCGGGCTTGAGGGGTATGTAGCTCTCGTTGTTGTCGATGGCCATGACGTGCAGGGCGCAGCCCGGCCCGCGAGAGAAGCCCGGGCGATTCAAGAAGATGCAGGCGTTCTGGACGAGCTTTGAGACGATCTCACCGTTCTTCTTTACTCTCGTGGTGCCGTTCTTCCCCTTGGCTTTGAACTGCCACTGGTCAGCGGTCAGGCGCTTGGCGGCCTTTTCGACACGTCGTTGGTCCTTTTCGTCGGTGAAGTGCGCGCCGTAACTGCAACATCCCTGGACGAGTTCGGGCGTGGGTCCGGTGAGGACTCCCTGGCAGCCGTTGCCGAAGATGCACGTCCAATTGCTCTCGAGGAAGGTCACGTCGAACATCCACGTTCGTTCGCGTTTGGTGTCTTCAAAACTGACCCATTCATGGGCGTCACTGGGGATGGAGGTCACAGTGAAAAGATACCTTGCGTGGCGGGTTCGTCGAGGTACCTCTAGACTTTGGGCATGACTTCCATCGACACCTTTGACGTGTTAACGCTCACTGACGAGGCACGTAACGTCGTCCTCGACGCCCTCAACAACGAGACGCCGAGTGAGACGTTGGCGCTGTGGGTCGAAGTGACGGGAACGCGCGGCGCGGGGTACTCCTACGACCTCTACTTCTCAGAATTGAACCTGGCGCCCGAAGGTGCCGCGATCGGACGAGACGGCGGCGTGACCATCGTCGTGCCGGCCGCCAGCGTCGATCGACTTCGCGGGAGTCGACTCGAGTTCGCGGCCGAAGGTGGCGGGGGACTTGTTCTCGTCAATCCGAACAGCCCGACGCTAGAAGAGGTCAACCCCGGAATTCCTGAAGACATTCTGGCCTTCGGCGTCGAAGGTCCGTTGGCGACCGTCGCGCTCGTCGTACTTGAGGAGCAGGTCAATCCCTCGATCGCCTCACACGGTGGGCGCGCCGATCTCGTCGCCCTCGACGAAGACTTGAAGACCGCGTACATCAAACTTTCTGGTGGCTGCCAAGGCTGCTCCATGAGTCGAATGACGCTCACGCAAGGTATCGAGACCATGCTGCGCGAGGCGATCCCTGAACTCGTGTCCGTGCTCGACGTCACCGACCACGCGTCGGGCGTCAATCCCTTCTACTCCGCAGAGTAACGACGACCAGACGGTTCAACCTAGAATTGAACGATGTTGCGCTTCCTCACTGCTGGTGAGAGTCATGGTCCGTCACTCAGTGTCATCGTCGAAGGGCTCCCGGCGGGGCTCGCGGTTGGGGTGGAGGAACTGGCGAACGAACTAGCCCGTCGTCGTCTCGGGTACGGACGTGGCCCACGAATGCGTTTCGAGCGCGACGTTCTTCGACTTATTGGTGGCGTTCGTCACGGACGCACGCTGGGCTCGCCCGTCGCGGTCGAGATCCTCAACTCGGAGTGGCCGAAATGGGAGGTCGAGATGTCGCCCGAGCCCGGAGCACCGAGCAAGAAGCTCACGACGCCTCGACCAGGGCACGCCGACCTCTCGGGAATGCAGAAGTACGGCTTTGACGACGCCCGCGACGTCCTCGAACGCGCCAGCGCACGCGAGACGGCGGCCCGCGTGGTCGCTGGTTCCCTGGCCAAGTCGCTTCTAGCGGCAATTGGCGTGGAGATCATCAGTCACGTGGTTCGTATTGGTGGCGCAACCTCTGACGGGGTGGTGCGACCACTGCCCAGTGACCTCGAGCGAATCGACCAGAGCGAAGTGCGCTGTTTCGACGCGGCGAGCGAAGCGGCCATGATCGCTGAGATCAAGGCCGCCGCGAAAGAGGGTGACTCGCTTGGCGGCATCGTCGAGGTCATCGCGTACGGCGTGCCGGTGGGACTCGGTAGTCACGTGCACTGGGATCGCAAGCTCGACGGACTTTTGGCCGGCGCGCTCATGAGCATCCAGGCCGTGAAGGCCGTCGAGATCGGTGACGGCATGGCACAAGCGGGACAACGAGGCAGCGTCGCGCACGACGCCATCGCGATCGATCAAGGATTCACCCGTGGCGGCGGCTACGTGCGAAAGAGCGACCACGCGGGCGGCCTCGAAGGCGGCATCTCGTCGGGGGCTCCCGTCATTGCGAAGGTCGCGATGAAGCCCCTCGCGACGCTCAACCGTCCGGTGCTCGAGACCGTTGACGTTTCGACGGGCGAGTCGACCGTGTCGTTCAAGGAGAGGACCGACGTTACCGCCGTTCCGGCGATGGGCGTCGTCGCCGAAGCCATGATGGCCCTGGTCCTCGCGAACGAAGCGCAACGAAAATTTGGTGGCGACTCGCTGGAGGAGTTCGTCCGTAATCACGACGCGTACGTGGCAAACCTGGGCTCTACCGCCTCGGCCGCTCGATCGATCTAGTCGTGGCCCGTCTCGTGCTCGTGGGACTGCCGGGCGTGGGCAAGTCGACACTCGCGAGGGCGCTGGCCGATTCGTGGCACTGCGAGATGGTCGACACCGACGACCTCGTGGCGGCGATCGTGGGCGTCCCGGTGGCCCAGTATCTGCGTGAACAGGGCGAAGCGGCATTTCGAGAGAAGGAACTCGCCGCGTTGCGCACGGCGCTCGGCACTGACGCCGTCATCGCGACGGGGGCGGGCGTGGTGGTGACGAGCGCGGCCAGGGAACTGTTGGCGACAGCGACGACCTACTGGCTCGACAGTGATGATGAGACACTTCTCGAACGCGTCGGTGACGGTGAGCGGCCGTTGCTCGGCGACGACCACCGTGAGGGACTCGCGAGGTTACGCGCTCAACGCGAAGCGTGGTATCGCTCGAGTGCGCGTCGTCGAGTGAACTCATCGGGCACGATCGACGAAGTCGTACGTCGGATCCAACAAGAAGTTGAAAGCGTGACACCGTGAACGTGACCGTCGAACTCGACGAACGCAGTTACGACGTCGTGGTCGAAGCTGACGCGCGCCACCAGCTGGCCGACTTGGTGAGGCGTCGAGCATCTCGGGCGAAGAACGTCGCCTTCGTGACGTCGCCCTCACTTGGCGCGCAACCGTGGTTCGACATCGAGAGCGGTCATGAACAGTTCGTGCTCTCTGTCCCCGAGGGCGAAGCGGCCAAGACGATGGGTTCGCTCGAGGTTCTCCTCGAGTCGTTAGCCCAACGGCGACTTTCGCGAGACGACGTCATCGTCGGTGTTGGTGGCGGTGCCGTTACCGACCTCGCGGGCTTCGCCGCCGCCACGTACCTGCGAGGTGTGGCGCTCGTGCAGATTCCGACGTCGCTCGTGGGGCAAGTCGACGCGGCCATTGGTGGAAAAACCGGTGTCAACTTGAGCGCCGGCAAGAACTTGGCGGGCGCGTTCTATCAGCCACTCGGCGTCCTTTGCGACACGAGCGTGCTCGCGACACTGTCCGAACGTGAACGCAAGAGTGGCTTAGGAGAGATTGCCAAGTGTTGGCTCCTCGACGGGCGGGGGGTTGACGAACTCGCGACGACGCCTTTGTCTGATCTGATCGAACTGTCGGTGCGACTGAAGGCGAACGTCGTGTCGAACGACGAACGAGAAGGTGGACTCCGGGCTGTACTGAATTACGGTCACACGCTCGCGCACGCGCTCGAGAAACTCTCGCTGCGCGATAATCCGGACACGCTGCGCCACGGTGAGGCGGTGGCGATCGGCCTCGCCTTCGCGGTTCGACTTTCGAGAGCGCTTGGTCGCGTCGGCGACGATGAGGTGACCAAGCACGACGCGGTCCTTGAACAGTTGGGTCTTGGCACTGCGGTGCCCGCGCACTTCGACACCAACGAGTTGATGGAGGCGATGGCCCACGACAAGAAGGCCCACCACGATTTGAGTTTCGTGTTGGAAGGACCTTCGGGATTCTCGGTCGTCACGGACGTGGACGAGTCGACCGTGCACGAAGTACTCGAACGATTCAGAGGAGCACAATGAGTGGCGAAATTCTGTTGTTGTCGGGACCGAATCTTGATTTACTCGGTGAACGCAGTCCCGAGATCTACGGCGCGAGTTCCTTAGCGGAGCACGTCGCTCGATTTCGCGAACTGGCGAGCGCTGCCGGCTATAGCGTTCGCGACCTTCAGTCCAACTTCGAGGGCGACCTCATCGAGGCGGTACACGGCGCCAGAGGTATCGACGTCGCGATCGTGTTCAACGCTGGCGCGCTGACGCATTCGTCCTGGGCGTTGCACGACGCGCTGGCCACCTTTGACGGCGCGAAGATCGAAGTCCATCTCTCGAATCCCGCCGCGCGCGAGCCCTTTCGTCACGTCAGTACGCTCGCGGGCGTCGTGAACGGATCGATCGCAGGCTTTGGTGCGCTGAGTTACGAGTTGGCCTTCGAAGCGGTGCGTCGATTAGTCGAATCGTCCTAGATCAAGCATCATGCGCGTTTGCCTAGACTGGGCTGCGCACGAATCGCGAAAGGCACCAAGGCCCATGGCCGCAATCTCAACCTCGGACATCAAGAACGGCATCACCCTCAAGATCGACGAAGGTCTCTTCACGGTGATGGAATTTCAGCACGTGAAGCCCGGCAAGGGCGGCGCGTTCGTACGGACCAAGCTCCGAAACGCTCGTTCCGGCGCCGTTATCGAACGCACGTACCGTTCCGATGAGCGCCTGGAGCAGGCCATCATCGACAAGCGCGACACCCAGTA
>DASZHK010000153.1:0-2729 GCA_035937905.1 Acidimicrobiales bacterium | reverse complement strand
GCACGGCCCAGACCCACAGCCACAGGCCGCCTCGCGCGAGCAGTCGGCGCTTCACAGCGACTCGAAGGCGCCGAAGCGCTTCGCCACGAGGAGGTACGCCACCATGATGACGATGGGCACGGTGGAGAGCGCCGCCGCGAGCGGCAAGTTCCCCCCGTCGAGCAGATTCTGGTAGATCGCGTTGCCGATCAACGTCGAGTTCGCGCCTCCGACGAGAAGGGGCGTCACGTAGTCACCGAGGGTGAGTGAGAACGTGAAGATCGATCCCGCCACGAGTCCCGGCAACGCGAGAGGGACGATGACGTGACGAAGCGTCCACCAACTCGACGCGCCGAGATCGCTCGACGCGTCGAGAAGCGAGCCGGGAATACGCTCCAACGCGCCAAAGAGCGGCACGATCATGTAGGGGAGCCAGATGTAGCTGAAGGTGAGCCACATCGCCCCGTTCGTGAAACCGAGATTGGGCGACGGGAGTCCGAGGTGCAGGAAGGTCCAGTTGAGCGCCCCGCCTCGTTCCAAGATCGAGATCCACGCGTAGATCTTGGCGAGGTAACTGGCCCACAGGGGCAAGAGCACGGCGACCAACAAGAGACGCTGGGTGCGCTGGGTCGCCACGCGCGCCATGACGTACGCGAAGGGGAACGCGATGATGGCGTCGGTCACGGTGACGAGCGCCGCCAACAACACCGTGCGTCCGATGATGGCCGGGTACGAACCGGTCGCGATCTGGTGGAAGTTGGCACCGGTGAGTTGGTGGGTCACGTTGCCGGTGAAGCCGTTCAGGCTCCAGAACGCCGTGATGAGCATCAAGATGAGCGAACTCACGTAGAGCACGAAGAACCAGAGCAAGGGCGGCGTGAGGAGGAACGCGGTACTCCAACGGTGGTTCAACGCGGAAAAGCGGAGGGACTTCGCCCCTCCGCTTTTCGTTGGTTCGAGTGTGCTTACCCCGTGATCTGGGTCCACGCGTTGGTCCACTCACTGTAAGGAATGCAGTCGCTCTTACCGTTGTCGCACGTGGAGAGCGGCGTCTTCCAGAATTTGATGGACTTGAAGTAGGAGTCGGGCTCGTTTGCGTGGTACGCGGCACACGATCCGGCCTGCAACTTGTTCATCAACGGACAGGCCAACGAGTTGTCCGGCGTCTCGCCGTAGTACACAGCTTGCTCGGCCTGGACTTGTGGGGTCGTGATGTACTTCATCCAGTCGTACGCGCAGTTAGGGTCCGGGGCATTCTTCGCGAGGAGCCACGAGTCGGCCCAGCCGGTCGCGCCCTGCGTGGGGATCGTCTCTTCCACCGCGACGTGGGCCGCCTTCAGGGTGGTCGTCTGGTACGGCCACGCCGCGCCGACGACGACCGTTCCGCTCGTGAAGAGGTTGATCTCGTCACTGGCCAGGTTCCAGTACTTCGCGATGAGCGGCTTTTGCGCCTTCAGCAAGTTCACGGCGGCGGTGAACTGCGTCTGGGTCAGCTCGTAGGGATCGCTGATACCGAGCGAGGGCTTCGACTTCGACAGGTAGAGCGCGGCGTCGGCGATTTGGATCGGGTTGTTCGGCACCGTGACCTTGCCCTTGTACTTCTTCGAGTAGATGACGCTCCAGGTGGTGGGCGCGGTCGTGAAGGTCTTCGTCGAGTACAACAGCACGTTGGGGCCGAACTGCAGGCTCACGCCGTAGTGCACGCCGTTGATCGTGTTGAAGTTCGGCGACTGGAGGAAGGGGCGAAGTTGCTTCCATGACGGGATCAGTTTCACGTTGACGGGCTTGACGTCGCCCCCGTAGATGAGTCGAAGGTCAGCGTCACCCGACGCCGACACCATGTCGTACTGACCGCCGCCGCCGTTCGCCATCAACGAGACCATCTCACCGGACGAACCGGCGTATTTCGTGTTGACGACACAGCCGGTCTGCTGCTCGAAGGGCTTCACCCACTGTGGTTGGGCGTAGCCCTCCCACGCGATGAGGTTGAGTTTCCCTTCACCTTTACCGATTGAAGTCTGGGCTTTCATCCCCGCCGTTGGAGGCGTGAGTCCAGACGACGCGCCCGCCCCGGTGCTTATGACGGTGACGCCCATGGACGTCAGTGAAAGTGCGCAAAGCGTGATGGCGACGCGCCCACGCGTGTTTCGACGAATACCTGCAAACATACGTCCCCCCTTGTGAGATGATCTCTCGGTCGTCAGACTACTTCGCGGTCCATGGCCACCGCGTCGCGTTCGAGCCACGACACCAGTACCCGTTCGCCCGGGACGTGGCGGGCCGAAACGGCGTCCGTCCCTTCGTTGGTGTGCACGACCACCAGGTCGTCGCCACTGTCGAGATGCACGACGTAACGGGTCATCATGCCGAGATACACGACGTCGCTGATCTCTCCGGGCGCGTGGTCGTCACCCGTCGCTGGGGCGTCAAGAGCCGACAGGCGAAGTCGTTCCGGTCGAAGTGACCAACGCGTTCCCTCTCGTTCGAGAATGTTCGAGGTGCCGATGAAGCGTGCGACGAACGGTGTCGCGGGATGTTCGTACACGTCTCGAGGCGCACCAATCTGTTCGATCACGCCACCGTTCATGATGGCGATCCGATCGCTCATCGCCATCGCTTCTTCTTGGTCGTGCGTGACGTAGATGAAGGTAATGCCGACCCGACGCTGAATGGCCTTGAGTTCGACCTGCATCTCTTGGCGAAGTTTGAGATCCAACGCGCCGAGCGGTTCGTCGAGCAGCAAGACGGCC
>DASZHK010000152.1:0-12715 GCA_035937905.1 Acidimicrobiales bacterium | reverse complement strand
CACGTTGGTCTTGTGCACCAGGGTCAACTTCTTGCGATCGAGTTCGTTCGCGCGAGAAAAGGCGTAGCGCACGCAGCGCTCGACGCCGAAGCGTGTGTTCACGGACCCCTGCGTCGCGACTTCATGAGCGGTGCCGTAGCGAAGGACGCCGCCCTCGCCCGCGTAGGGGCCCTCGGTGTTCTCGCGAACGATCGCGAAGTCGTGTCCCGCCGCGAGCGATCCCTCGACACCGTGAAAGGGTCGATAGTTGACGTAGAGATCGAGACCGAAGCGCATCTTCAAGAGAAGTCCCCGTTCGAGCACGCCGCCCGCGATCCGCGTGTCGCCGATCGCCGGACCAATGGCGCCTAGCAGAATCGCCTCGAAGGTGCGAAGCTCCTCGAGCGTGGCGTCGTCCAGGACGAAACCGTCACGAAGGTACCGAGCCGCACCGAGGTCGAAGGACGTCGTCTCGAGCACGACGCCCGCGGCCGCCACGACGTCGAGGGCGGCCTGCGTGACCTCGGGACCGATGCCGTCACCGCCGATGACGGCCACGCGATGGCTCGTTGGGTTACTCATCGCTGGCTCTCCTTCTTTCCTCCATTTTGCTCGCTCGCGCGTCGGATGAGCAAACCGGGGCTGGTTCCAAAGGCCTCAACGGTAGAATTGGAACTCTCTAGGAGTTGGGGTTGCGGCATGGCCGACGAAATTCACCGCATTACACAAGAGACCTTGGAAAAGCTCCAGGCCGAGTATCTCCACCTCACGACGGTCGGTCGCACCGAGATCGCTCGGGTCATCGAGGCCGCCCGCCTGCTCGGCGACCTCTCCGAAAACGGCGACTACCACGCCGCGAAGGACGAGCAGGGCAAAATGGAGTCCCGAATCCGCCAGATCGACCAGGTGGTACGCAACCACGAGATCGTCCAGCGCGACGAGCACGCGGGCAAGGTCCAATACGCCTCCATCGTCCAGGTGGTCTACGAGGGCGACGACGACAGCGACTTCCAGGAGTTCTTCATCGGCTCGATCGAGGAAAAGCCCGAGGGCGTGCTCGTCGCCTCGCCCACCTCGCCCCTCGGCGAAGCCCTGCTCGGGCGACGCCTTGGGGACACCGTTGAGTACGAAGCCCCGTCGGGCGTACTCAAGGTGAAGATCGTCGGGCAGCGCTAGATCGTGTCCGGTAAGACCCTCTACGAGAAGCTCTGGGAGAACCACGTCGTCGCGGCGCCCGAGGGCGAGCCGACGCTCCTCTACATCGACCTCCACCTCGTGCACGAAGTGACCAGCCCTCAGGCTTTTGACGGACTGCGCCTCAACAACCGACGCGTCCGCCGTCCCGATCTCACGCTCGCCACGGCCGACCACAACGTTCCCACCGATCCACTCACCACGCCCGTAAGCGACCCCATCTCGAAGCGCCAGCTCGAGGCGCTCGACGAGAACTGCAAGGAGTTCGGCATCACGGTCTTTCCCCGCGGACACGAGAATCAAGGCATCGTGCACGTCATCGGTCCCGAACTCGGCGTGACGCAACCAGGTATGACGATCGTGTGCGGTGACTCGCACACGTCCACGCACGGCGCGCTCGGCTCGTTGGCCTTTGGCATCGGCACCAGTGAGGTCGAGCACGTCCTCGCCACCCAGACGTTGCCGCAGCAAAAAGCGAAGACCATGTCGGTGTCCGTCGAGGGCACGCCCGCGTCCAACGTGAGCGCGAAGGACATCGTGCTCGCGATCGTTGGCCGCCTCGGCACCGGCGGCGGCGCGGGCTACGTCATTGAGTACCGCGGTGAGGCCATTCGTGCGCTGTCCATGGAAGGGCGCATGACGGTGTGCAACATGAGTATCGAGGCTGGCGCTCGCGCCGGACTCGTCGCCGTCGACGAGACGACGATTGACTACCTCCGAGGTCGCCCGGGCGTTCCCCAGGGCGACGAGTTCGACGACGCGGCCGACCGGTGGCGCTCGTTCGTGTCCGATGATGACGCCTCCTTCGACCTCGAGATCGTGCTCGACGCGGCGGACCTCGTGCCCTTCGTCACGTGGGGCACCAATCCGGCACAGGTCGTTCAACTGGACGGCGTCGTCCCCTCACCTGACGACGTGCACGACAGTGACGAGAAGAACACGGTCCAGCGCGCGCTCGAGTACATGGACCTCACGCCGGGTACCCCCCTTCGGTCGATTCCCGTCGACGTGGTCTTCATTGGCTCGTGCACGAACTCGCGCATCGAGGACCTGCGCGCAGCCGCCGCCGTCGTGAAGGGCAGCCACGTCAGTGACGGCGTTCGCGCCCTCGTCGTTCCCGGATCTCGTCGAGTCAAGACGCAGGCTGAATTGGAAGGTCTCCACCAGGTGTTCCTCGACGCCGGCTTCGAGTGGCGCGAACCGGGATGCTCCATGTGTCTCGGCATGAATCCCGACATCTTGACGCCCGGTCAACGCTGCGCGTCGACGTCGAACAGGAATTTCGAAGGCCGCCAGGGTCGCGGTGGGCGGACGCACTTGGTCTCACCCGTCGTCGCCGCGGCGACCGCGATCATGGGTCGATTCGCCTCACCCGAGGAGGTCGTGGCGTGAAGCCTGTTCACGTGCTCGAAGGTCGAGGCGTGCCGCTCGAGCGCTCGGACGTCGACACCGACCAAATCATCCCTTCCGACTGGTTGAAGCGCGTCGAGCGCACGGGCTTCGGACGAGGGCTCTTCAGTGAGTGGCGCGACGACACGACGTTCGTCTTGAATCAACCCGAGTACGCGGGGGCGTCGATACTCCTCGCGGGCCCGCGCTTTGGCACCGGGTCATCGCGCGAACACGCCGTCTGGGCCCTGATGGACTACGGCTTCGAGGCCGTCATCGCGCCGTCTTTCGGCGACATCTTTCGCAACAACTCGTCGAAACAGGGACTCGTCACCGTACAACTGTCGGTGAAGGACGTCGAGGACCTGAACGAGATGGTGAAAGAGGACCCGTCGAGGCTCCTCGTCGTGGACGTGGAGCGTCTTTCCATTGAAGTGCCCGACGCGGGCTGGCATCGAGCCTTCGTGCTCGACCCGATGACCCGTGATCGACTTCTGGGTGGCTGGGACGACATCGGCATCAGCCTTCGACGTGAGGACGCGATCACGCGCTACGAAGCGACGAGCGTCGCGCCGAGTTTGATCGGTGTCTTCGAAGGCGAAGGTCGCGCCCGCTAGCTCATTCTCGTCGCTGCGCTCAGCGGCGGCGGTTCGCGGCGGAGATGACCGCCTCGAGTGAGGCGTCCAGAATCGACGAACTCATGCCCACGCCCCACCAGGTCGCGCCGTCGAGACCTTCGGCTTCGACGTACGCGACGGCCGACGCTTCCGAACCTGCCGTCAGCGCGTGCTCGTGGTAGTCACGAACCTTGAAGGTTACGTCCATCTCGCTCGCGAGTCCGGCCATCAGGGCGTCAATGGGTCCGTTGCCCTCACCCTTCACGGTCACGTGCTGACCGTTGACGACGAGCTGGGCGAAGATGCGCGTGAGGTGTTGATCCGCGGCGACCTCGCTCGACAGCAGTTGGATCGTCGCGTTCTCGGGCTGGTAGGTGGTCGTGAAGACATCCCAGATCTCCGCCGGTGAGATCTCGGTTCCCTTCGCCTCGGTCACCTCTTGGACCTGCTTCGAGAACTCGACCTGCATGGCGCGTGGCAAGTCGAGGCCGTGCTCGGTGCTGAGCAGGTACGCGACACCCCCCTTGCCTGATTGGGAGTTGACGCGGATGATCGCCTCGTAGGTGCGTCCGGTGTGCTTCGGGTCGATCGGAAGGTAGGGCACCTCCCACACGTCGTAGGTGTCCCCGATGGCGGTCATGCCCTTTTTGATGGCGTCCTGGTGCGAACCGGAGAACGCCGTGTAGACGAGTTCGCCGACGTAGGGGTGGCGCATGTGGATGGGTAGACGATTGGCGTACTCCGTGACGTGGCGGGCCTTGTCGATGTCGCGGATGTCGAGTTCGGGATCGACGCCTTGGGAGAAGAGGTTGAGCGCCAGGTTCACGACGTCGACGTTGCCCGTGCGCTCCCCGTTGCCAAAGAGTGTCCCTTCGACGCGATCGGCACCCGCGAGGACGCCAAGCTCGGCCGCGGCGACCCCCGTGCCACGGTCGTTGTGGGGGTGCAGCGAGATGACGACGCTGTCGCGACGATCGACGTGGCGACCGAACCATTCGATGGCGTCGGCGTAGAGATTGGGCGTGTACATCTCGACCGTCGCGGGCAGGTTCAAGATCAACGGTCGTTCGGGCGAGGGGTCGATGACGGCGATAACGTCGTTACAGACTTCGAGCGCGTACTCGAGCTCGGTGCCTGTGAAACTCTCGGGCGAGTACTCGTAGAGAAACGACGTCTCGGGCGACGTCGCTTCGAGCGTCAAGCAGAGCGACGCGGCGTCGGTCGCGATCTTCTTGATACCGGCCTTGTCGAGTCCGAAGACGACGCGGCGCTGCAAGGTCGACGTCGAGTTGTAGAAGTGCACGATGGCGCGCTTCGCGCCGTGCAACGACTCGTAGGTTCGACGGATCAGGTCCTCTCGGCATTGCGTGAGGACCTGAATGGTCACGTCCTCGGGAATCAGATCCTCGTCGATGATGTGGCGAACGAAGTCGAAGTCGGGCTGTGAGGCGGAGGGAAAGCCGACCTCAATCTCCTTGAACCCCATCGCGACCAGCTGCGTGAACATCGCGTTCTTGCGTTCGAGGTCCATCGGGTCGATGAGGGCTTGGTTGCCGTCACGCAGGTCCACGCTGCACCAGCGCGGCGCCTTCGTCAGTCGTCGGTCGGGCCACGTGCGATCGGGCAGCTCCACGGGTACGGTCGCCCGGTACTTGGCGTAGGCCATGGGACTGGGCTGTTGGGGGTTCTCGCGCACGTCCATCCTTTCGTCAAGGCCAGAGAGAAACAAAAAGGCCCCCGCCAACGCGGGGGCTAGGGCGAGCAGCGGCTCGCCCTTTTACAGCAGCAGTTCGCTCTGGCCAGAAGTCACGCCACTATCCTACCGCTCCGTCTTGAAATGTCCAGAGGTGGAGAGGAGTAACCTGAATCTTCGTGGGCCTGCTCAAAACACTCCTCAAACTGATGTTCATCCTCATGTTGGGCGCGGTCATCGCCGGCGTCGTGTACTTCGTCAAACGACCGAAGGACGACAGCCCGATTTCCTTTGAAGAGTGGCCGAGCGTCCCGCGTAATCCCGAGGCGTAAGTCCTCAGCGCGCTCGCGCATTCAACCCAAGGAGTAGCAATGGCAGAGATGGAATATCGTCGACTCGGACGTTCAGGATTGAAAGTGAGCGTTCTCTCTTTTGGTAGCTGGGTGACGTTCGCGAACGCCAACCAGATCGAAACCGCGCACCAGGCGGCGGAGTGCCTCGCCGCCGCGCACGACGCGGGCGTGAACTTCTATGACAACGCCGAGGGCTACGCCGCCGGTGAGTCCGAGCGGGTCATGGGTGCCGCGTTCAAGGAACTCGGTTGGAAGCGCCACGACTACGTTGTCTCAACCAAGCTGTTTTGGGGACTGCATGACGGTCCCAACATGCGCAACACCCTGAACCGTAAGTACCTCAGCCAAGCCATCGAAGGCTCACTCGAGCGATTCGGTCTCGATTTCGTCGACCTCGTCTTCTGTCACCGTGCCGACCCGAACACGCCGATCGAAGAGACGGTCTGGGCCATGAGCGACATGGTCGAACGCGGTCAGGCCCTCTACTGGGGAACCTCGGAGTGGACGGCTGATGAGATCCGTGCGGCCTGGGACATCGCGGATCGACACAACCTCCACAAGCCCGTCATGGAGCAACCGCAGTACAACATCTTGTGGCGCGACCGCGTCGAGAAGGAGTACAGCCGCCTCTACGAGGACATCGGACTCGGGACCACGATCTGGTCTCCCCTGTCGTCCGGACTCCTCACCGGTAAGTACTTGAACGGCGTACCCGAGGGTTCGCGCGCGACCCTCCCCGGCTACGAGTGGCTCCGCAAGATGCTGACCGACGAGAAGCAAAATCAGAAGGTCGCTGAACTGAAGAAGATCGCGGACGACCTCGACGTCTCCCTCGCCCAGTTCTCGCTGGCCTGGTGTGCGAAGAATCCCCACGTGTCAACGGTCATCACCGGCGCTTCGACCGCGGATCAAGTTCGTGAGAACATGACCGCACTCGACGTCATCCCGCTGATGACCGACGAAGTGATGGAGCGCGTCGACCTCGTCAGTTTGATGTAACGACTGTTCACACGACGGCGAGGCGAAGAGCACGCCGTCGTGTGGCACTTCGAGCGGTGATTACCGCAGCGTGATCAGGTGAATGTCTTGAATGCCGTCCGTGTCACGGAGGCGTTCCATCACGGTCGCGGGCGTGGGCGACGCGGTCGAGAGAACCATGAGTGCGGTGTGCGACTCGGGATCGGGACCGACCGCCATCGACACGATCGAGATGTCGGCTTCGCCGAGCGCCACGCCGACGAGGCCGATCATGCCGGGACGATCGTCGTTGTGCACGACCAACATCGACGCGGTGGGTGGAATCTCGACCGCGTGTCCGTCGACGCCGACGATGCGCGTCTCCACTCGGGTGCCGATCGTGACCAGGGTGCCGGAGACTTCGTGACCGTCCGAACGGACCTTGATGAGATTGACGTACTCCGCCGATTCGATCGAAGAGACCTCGCTGTACGTGAGGTCGTGGTCGGCCGCTAATTGAGGAGCGTTGACGAACGACACGCCGTCGTGACCCGTCGAACTCAAGAGTCCCTTCAGCGCGCAGAGGGTGAGGATCTTCGTCCCCGCTCCCGCCAGCTCACCTTGGTAGATGACCTCGAGGTCCGCGGGCTTTCCGTCGAGCAGTCCCCCAATGAATCGTCCGAGGATCTCCGCGAGGCTCATGAAGGGGCTCACCGAGTTCGACACCTCACCCGCGGACACGTTCACCGCGTACGGGACGAAGTCGCCGGCGAGCGCCAGTTCGACCTGCTCGGCGATGGTGACGCCGGCCTTGTCCTGCGCTTCGAACGTGGAAGCACCGAGGTGGGGAACGACGACGACGGAGGGAAGCTCGAAGAGTGGTGACTCCGTCGTGGGCTCCTTCTCGAACACGTCGAGCGCGGCACCTTGGACGTGGCCCGAGCGAATCGCCTCGGCGAGGTCGGC
Source organism: Acidimicrobiales bacterium (assembly GCA_035937905.1). Classification (GTDB taxonomy): domain Bacteria; phylum Actinomycetota; class Acidimicrobiia; order Acidimicrobiales; family RAAP-2; genus RAAP-2. The sequence continues at coordinate 5,567 of DASZHK010000152.1, read as the reverse complement.
TTCGTTCACGATGCCGCCACGCGCGACGTTGATGATACGAACGCCGGGCTTCGTCTTCTTCAACGACTCCGCGTTCAAGAGATTCGTCGTCTCTTTGTTCTTCGGCAGGTGAATCGTGATGAAATCGCTCTGCGCGAGCAGACTGTCGAGGTCCATCAACTCCACGCCCATGTGGCGTGCCCGATCCTCGGAGATGTAGGGGTCGTACGCGATGAGTCGCATACCGAAGGCCAGCGCGCGTTGCGTGACGAGGGCGCCGATCTTGCCCAGTCCGACGACGCCGAGCGTCTTGCCGTAGAGCTCCACGCCTTCCCACTTGCTGCGCTCCCACTTCCCGTTCTTCAACGCGGAGTGTGCTTGGGGAATGTTGCGGGCTTGCGCAAGGAGCAGGGCCATCGTCTGCTCGGCGGCGGAGAGTATGTTCGAGACCGGCGCGTTCACGACCATGACGCCAAGTTCGGTCGCTTTGGCGACGTCGACGTTGTCGAGTCCAATGCCCGCGCGTCCGACGACCACCATGTCGGTGGCGGCTTCGAGGGTGGCGGCGTCGACCTTGGTGGCCGAGCGGATAATCAGCGCGTGCGCGCCTGGCACCACGTCGATGAGTTCAGCGGGCGAGAGCCCGAGGCGAACGTCGACCTCGTGGCCAGCGTTGCGAAGTTTTTGGAGACCTGATTCTGCGATCTCTTCGGTAACGAGTACTCGAGCCACGGACAACCTTTCATTTATTAGGTGCCAGCCTAAGGGAAAGTCCGCAGGGCTCAGCCCTGCGCGACGAGCGCAGCGAAGCGCTCGATGCCTTCGACCAGGTCATCGTCACCGAGCGCGTAACTGAGTCGAAAGAACCCCGGCGTTCCGAAGGCTTCGCCTGGCACGACGGCGATTTTGATCGACTCGAGGAGCGAGTCGGCGAGCTCACTTGACGTGCTCGACACTCGCCCGCCGAGCGAGCGTCCGAGGAGTGCAGTGACGTCGGGAAAACAGTAAAAGGCACCTTCGGGTTCGGCGCACGTGACGCCGTCGATCGCGTTCAACATCGTCGTCATGGTCTTGCGACGACGGTCGAACGCCTCACGCATCGCGGCCACCGCCGTGAGGTCGCCGGTCACCGCGGCGAGTGCCGCGCGCTGGGAGATATTCGAGATGTTGGACGTGCTTTGACTCTGGTAGTTGATCGCGGCGTTCATGACGTCGGGTGCCGCGATCATCCAGCCCACGCGCCATCCCGTCATCGCGTACGTCTTCGCGACGCCGTTCACGACGATCCACCGGTCGCCGAGCTCTGGTGACACCACGGGCAACGACACGTGCTCCGCGTCGCCGTAGACCAGGTGCTCGTAGATCTCGTCACACAGCACCCAGACGTCGTGCTCGGCCGCCCAGGCGCCGATCGCGGCGACGTCCTCGGGTCGCACCACGGCGCCCGACGGGTTGGAGGGTGACACGAAGACCAACAACTTGGTCTTGGGGGTGCGAGCACGCTCGAGTTCGTCGACGGTGACGCGAAAACCGTTGGCCTGGCTCGTCATGACGGGAACCGCCGTCGCGCCCGTGAGGTAGACCGCTTCGGGGTACGTCGTCCAGTACGGCGCAGGGATCAACACTTCGTCACCCGGGTTGAGCACGCTCATGAAGGCCGTCAGGACGGCGTGCTTGCCACCGTTGGTGACGAGTACTTGACTCGCGGTCGTCTCGAGTCCACTGTCGCGCTTCGATTTGAGTGCGATCGCCTCGCGAAGTTCGGCGATGCCGGCGGTGGGCGTGTACTTGTAGTTGGCGGGGTCGTAACAGGCTTTGGCGGCCGCTTCGACGATGTGCGCGGGTGTCGGGAAGTCAGGTTCGCCCGCGCCGTAGCCAATGACGGGCTCGCCCGCGGCCTTCAAGGCCTTGGCTTTCCCGTCCACCGCGAGAGTCGCGCTCGGGGCTAAGCCGCCTAACAGGTCACTCACTCTGGTACGCACTGATTCAACCCCGATCGTTTTCCGTAAGAATAAGTCTATGAGTTCATCCGACACGTTCACGATTCCCACCGACCTTCTTCCGCGCGACGGACGATTTGGATCGGGTCCCTCCAAGGTTCGCGTCGAACAGTTGCAAGCGCTCGTCGACAGCGGCACCACCTACATGGGCACGTCGCACCGCCAAGCGACGGTACGCAACAAAGTCGGCGAGGTCCGCGACGGACTTCGTGCACTCTTCAATCTGCCCGACGGGTACGAGGTCCTGCTCGGTAACGGGGGCACGACGTGCTTCTGGGACGCGGCCACGTTTCACCTCGTCCAGAACCACTCCCAGCACCTCAGTTTCGGGGAGTTCTCTTCGAAGTTCGCCAGTTGCGTGAAAGAAGCACCGCACCTGAGCGACCCCACCATCATCAAGAGCGACGTGGGAAGTCACCCTCTGGCCGTCGCGGACGACGCCGTCGATCTGTACGCCCTCACGCACAACGAGACCTCGACGGGCGTCATGATGCCCATCGTTCGCCCTGAGGGCGCGAAGGGCCTCGTGGCGGTCGACGCGACGTCAGGCGCGGGCGGTCTCATGGTCGACCCCACGCAGTTCGACTGCTACTACTTCGCCCCGCAGAAGTCCTTCGCCTCCGACGGTGGCCTGTGGCTGGCCCTGTGCTCGCCCGCCGCCATCGAGCGCATCGAGACGATTGCCGCGTCTGATCGCTGGACGCCGGCCTTCTTCGATTTGAAGATCGCCCTCGACAACTCCCGACTCAACCAGACCTACAACACCCCGGCCCTGGCGACGATTCACCTCCTCGCCTCACAGATCAAGTGGATGAACGACAACGGCGGTCTCGCCTTCTCGTCGGGACGCTCACGTCAGTCCGCGGAGATCCTCTACACCTGGGCCGAGGCATCTGACTTCGCGACGCCCTTCGTTTCGAACCCGGCGCAGCGCAGCAACGTCGTTGGGACTATCGACTTTCGCGACGACGTCGACGCCACGCGCATCGCCTCGATCCTTCGCGCGAACGGCGTCGTTGACACTGACCCGTACCGCAAGCTCGGTCGGAACCAACTGCGGATCGCGATGTTTCCGAGTGTCGACCCCGAAGACGTGGCGTCACTGCTCGCCTGCGTCAACTACGTGGTGGGCAACCTCTAAACGACCACGATGGCCTTTAGACCCAGATGGCTCCAAGGGCCCGCATGATGTTGCCGCCGAGCGCGGCTTGGATGTGCTCGTCGGAGAAGCCCTGTTGCACCATCCAACGCGTGATGTTGGTGAAGTTCTCCGTCGGATTCTCCAACCCGTCGACGTACGCCACCTTCTCGTAGGCGGGACCGCCCATGCTCCCAATCTTGAGCATCGCGCCGAAGACCGTGTGCAGTTGCACGTGGTCGCCGTACAAGGTGTCAGGTCCGAAGGCGACGTGCTCGATGCCCACGAGGTCGACGCAGTAAAGGAAGTGGTCCATCACCGAGAGAATGGTGTGCTCGGGATGCGCGTGCGACAGGGTCGTGTGCGGCGCGGCCGACATGCCAATGACGCCTCCACTGTCGGCGATCGCGCGCAGCACGTCGTCGGACTTCATCCTCGACGTGTCCCAGACGGCCCGCGCGCCCGCGTGCGTCATGAAGACGGGCTGTTCGCTCGCGCGACAGACGTCGATGCCCGTTTGGTCTGACGAATGCGAGACGTCGATGGCGAGACCGAGTTGATTCATGCGCTTGACCGCGCGCTTGCCAAAGCTCGTGAGGCCGCCGTCGACTGGTTCACTGAGTCCACTGCCGAGCGCGTTCGCGTCGGAGTAGGCGATGCCGATCTGGCGAAGACCGAGACCGTAGAGGACGTCGAGACGATCGATCTCGTTCTCGATCGGCGTCGCCGCCTCGAGACCGAAGATAAGACCGACCTTGCCCGTCTCATGCGCGTCCTGGATGTCGGCGACTGTGCGAACGACCGTGACCTCGTCCTGGTGCGCGACGTCGGCTTGGCGCATGCCGAGGTCGGTGACGATGTCTAACCAACGCCACGGGGCGTTTCCCGTCACGCACGCGGTGCCGTCCATCATGTTGTCAAACACTGCGGTCATGCCCGACGCCTTCAGTCCCGCGAAGGCGGTGTGCTGACGACCCGTTCGGTTGTAGTCCGGGGTCTCGCGCATGTCGTCGGGGAATCGAACGGGATGGTCGTGCAAGCTGATGACGATGCTCTCGTCCAAGAGTTGCGTCGCTCGCGCGAGGTCGTCGGGACTCACGTCGGCCCCGTAGGGACCGACGCGACCGAACTCCGGCGCGAGCGCGAATGACGGAAGGTCGACGCCCTCTTCGAGGTAGCCGTAGGAAACGTAGGGATCGGTACTCATTGGATCGTCAGGGTCCTGTCGACGGAGTTTTCGAGACGTTCTCGAAGGCATTTCGAGTGTAGGGGCCGCTCGGTCCTCGTCCTCACGAGAGCCGCACGCCATAACTATGTGACGCGATTAGCGACCTTGAAGACGTACGTCGAACGCGTCACGCAACGCGTCGCCGATGAAGTTGAGAGAGATAACCGTCAACACGATGAGGATCCCGACCGGGTAGATCAACCACCACTCGCCCGCGTACAAGTACGTCACGCCCTGGGAGAGCATGGAGCCCCAGTTCGCCGCGGGTGGTGGTATCCCGAAGCCGAGATAGCCCAGCGCGGCGAGCGCGAGGATGGCGTCAGCCACCTGGAAGGTGATGTTCACCACGATGGTGCCGATCGCGTTGGGCACGATGTGCAAGAAGATGCTTCGACCCGCTCCGCCGCCCATGCCCTTCACGGCTTGGATGTACTCGCGCGTTCGAAGGGTGAGGGTCTCACCTCGAATCAGACGAGCCGGCACCAACCACGCGAAGAAGGCGACGGCCAGCGTCAAGTTCAGTTGGTTGACGTGAACGATCGCCGCCATGAGCAAGAGGACGAACAGCACCGGGATCGATAACAATGCGTCGACGATGCGCATCATGATCGTGTCGACGATGCCGCCAAAATAGCCCGACACGGCGCCCCACAAGACACCGAACACGCCCGCGAGCAACGCTGCCGCGAAGCCGATCTCGATCGACGACTGGCCGCCCGACATGAGGCGCCCGAGTTCGTCGTAGCCGACGTTGTCCGTCCCGAGAGGATGTCCGTGACCGGGTGCGGTGTTGGCGATGCTCAAGTCCGAAGAGATTTGATTCGAGTGGTAAAAGATCGGTCCCACGAAACAGAACAGCACGATGAGGACGATGAGGACCGCGCCAACGATGGCCAACTTGTTGTCCATGAAGACCTCGAAGATACTGGCGCCGCGCTTGCGCTTGGCGCGCACCATCTGCGAGACGACTTCGGGCTCTTCGAGGACGACGTCCGGTTCGATCTGATCGGTCATCGTCCGAGTCCCTTTCGTGTCCGTACGAGCGTGATCACGAGAGTCGCACCCTTCGGTCAATGATCCCGTAGCCAATGTCCGCGACGAGGTTGCCGATGACCGTGAACACCGCGACGACCAGCGTGAGGGCGAGCAGCACCGGGTAGTCGCGCGTCTGCGTCGAGGTCCAAAAGAGCAGCCCGACGCCCGGATAGTTGAAGACCGATTC
>DASZHK010000151.1:0-4530 GCA_035937905.1 Acidimicrobiales bacterium | reverse complement strand
TCTCCCTTCGTCCAGAGGACCTAACGCAGCACTCAATTGCGACGCTTCGCGAGATATTGACGCGTTATCCCGGCCCCTCACCCGTCGTGGTCGACACGGGCACCGCGGGCAAGGTCTTCAAACTGGGTCCAGACTTCAACGTCAGTATTCCCAGTGTGGTCGCCGATCTACGCTCAGAATTCGGTCGAAACGTCATTAAGGCGTGATTCTGATTTAGGGGTCACAGAACTCCCGTAGAATGGTCTCCATGGCAATGACGGTCACCACAAAAGACACCACTGCCCTCAGTGACGCGGAGCTGGCCGAGATGGCCGATCTCTGCGTCGACCGAGAGCCCTGTTTCGACATCGGCTTCCTCTCGAAGCAACGTGAGGAGTGGGTACTCGTCACGCACGCACGCGAGGGGAACAAACTCCGCGGCTACTCGTTCTGCACACTCGAGCGAATCGGCGGCACGCCTTCGTTGCTCGTAGGACTGCTCCTCGTTGACCGCAACGCGAAGTCCGACCAGACCTTGAAGACGATCCTGCACGATCAGTTCCGCCGTGCCCTCCTCGCTTTCCCTGATGAGGACGTGCTCCTCGGCGCGCGCCTGACGTCACCCGACGGGTACCGCGCTTTCACGGGACTCGACGACGTGGTGCCGCGTCTCGGGTACCGGCCTACCGGCGAGGACCGCGCGTGGGGCCGTCGTCTCGCCAAGCGCTTCGGTTCTGAGAAATCCATCGACGACAAGACCTTCGTGATGACCGTGTCACCGGGACCCGTCGGTGGACTCGACTACCTGGCGTCGAAGGGCGCGATCCCTGAGGGCGCGGACACGTTCTTCAAGGGACTGAAGCCCGAAAAGGGACAGCGCCTGGTGGTCTTCGGTTGGGCCATGGCAGAAGCCTTGGCGACCGGCAAACTGCCGAAGTAGTAACTCAACCTCGGGGGAGTAACCCCGTGCAACTCTTGTAGCAGTGGCCGTCGAGCGGCCTCGACAGCGTCGTGAGCACGTACGTGGGTCGAAAACCCAGTGCCGTGGCCAATTCCTTGCCCGAAAGTGACGATCGACGCGTTGACTCGATCGTTCGGATCGCGTGGGCGTCTTCGCAGAGAAGCCACACGTCGTCACCGAACCAGCCAAAACGCACCCAGGTCGAACCGTCGTCGGGTCGTCGCAGCAACTGTGGTCCGCGGTCCGCGCCGATGAGTGCGACACTCGGTCGTTCGCCGCGAAACTCCCAGTAGGGCGCACTCGGTCCACGGAATCCAAAGAGTGGACCGTCAGCGGGACTGGCCAACTGCTCGAGCCAACTACGCACCCGGCGTCCTCGGTACGTCCCGAGACGACGGGGCAGATCGAGCAAGGTCACGGCTTCGGGTTGGGCGAGGTCGTCGCGGCCGACGTTGTCGGCGAGTTGACCTTCGACGACGTCGAAGGCGGCGAGGTCCGTCTCAATGTGCGCGGGCCACGGCACGCGCCATCGTACGATGGCTTGACTCGCGAGGTCGACCACCGTCGTTGACTCGTTGGTCGAGCCGAGGACCAGCCCGTGGACCGTGGAGCCACCCGAGAGATCGACCGAGGCGCGCTGGGGCGTGCGTTCGATCAGTCGCTTCGTCGCGCGTACCGCGGGGTCGCGATTCAAGAGGGCCACGCGACACCGGCCTCTCGTAGCTGGGCGTCGAGCGCGTCGAGGTTCTCTACCGGCAGCGCGCACACGCCACCGCGACAGACGTAGGCCAGTCCCGGCTCGCGCCCGCCGAGGAGGGGAGACGTGCCCGATCCAGTGATCAAAACGGTTCGTGGCATCGCCATCGATCGTACGTGATGGGCCCAGGCACCCGAGACGCCAGGGATCACCACTTCGATACCGTCGAGGGCGAAGCCCGCGGCCGCGACGAGATCGGGCACGGCGCTCGGGTGCGAGACCAGGAGCGACCCGGCGAGTTCCACGAGTCTCTGAGCGACGACCAAGAGTTCAAGGTCACCGCCGCAGAGTGAGGTTCGCGCCAGTGCCCGCGTCGTCACGGCGTGCGCGGAGGGCGTGGCCCCGTCGAAGATCTCCTTGGGTCGTGTCGCGAGATCGTTCACCAGATCGCTTTGGCTAAACACGCCGCCTCCGACGTGCGGCGCGCTTGACGTGGGTACTGGTCCGTCCCAGTAGCGGTCGATGAGGTAGTGGCTGGCGCCATTCGCGGCAACGAGCCATTCGTCGTCACCCGTGAGCTCGAACGCGTCGATCATCGCGTCGACGAGCCACGCGACGTCGCTCGCGGTGGCGTGCGCTTGGCGTCGTTCCGTACGCCACCACGTCCTGTTCGCGAAGTGCGAAGAGGTGAGTGATCGCAGAAGGTCGAGACCGAGCATTTCGAACTCGTGCACGCCACTTCGCAGGAACGCCGAGGCGATCATGGCGTTCCACTCCAAGATGACTTTCTCGTCGCGGCCGGGCTGCACGCGACGTTCGCGACGGCGAGTGAGCGCTTGGTGCGCGAGGATCAGCGACGTAGGAGTGACGAAGGGTTCGCCGTCGCGAAGACGTGGAATTGAACGCCCTTCGAAAGAACCAACCTTCTCGATTCGCCAACGTTCGAGTGTTTCGTCGAGGAGCGAACCCCGGCCGGCCTCGTCGAGGACCTCACGGACCTCGTCGGGTGTCCACGTGACGTGTGAACCTTCGACGCCGCCCGCGTCGGCGTCGAGTGACGAGGCGTAACCGTCGTCACGACGGAGATCCTTGGCGACAAATTTCAACGTGTCGAGGGCCACGTCACGCCACTCGGGACGATTGGTAACGGCGCTCGCTCGAAGGTAACAGCGCGCGAGCAGCGCTTGATCGCTCAACATCTTCTCGAAGTGCGGCACGTGCCACTCGGCGTCGACGCTGTAGCGCGCAAAGCCACCGCGAAGGTGGTCGTAGAGCCCCCGGCGCGACATCGCGTCAAGGGTGAGCGCCACGGCGTCGCGTGCTTCAGGATCGTCAAAGTCGAGCAGTGCTTCGATGAAACTTGGCCGAGGGAATTTCGGGGCGCGCCCGAAGCCACCGTCGACGTCGACTTGGCCGATCAGTTCGTCGCGGAGGTGTTGACGAATTGCCCCGAGGTCAAGGGTCTCGTCGAAGGGCGCGAGGTGGTCAATGAAGTGGACCTCGCGCGAGAGTGCGCTCGCGAGTTCACCGGCCTGGCGTTCAACCACGTCGCGCTGATTCACCCACGCGTCGTGCAGGGCCGTGAGAAGACGTCCGAAGCCGACCTGACCGCCGCGATCGGTCGGCGGGTAGTACGTACCGGCCATGAAGGGTTTGCCGTCGGGTAGGAGAAAGACGGACATCGGCCAGCCGCCGTGTCCCGAGACCAACTGGGTGGCGGCCATGTACAGCGCGTCGACGTCAGGACGTTCTTCACGGTCGACTTTGATCGGGACGAAATTGTCGTTCAAGAGACGAGCAATCTCGTCGTCCTCGAAGGACTCGTGCGCCATGACGTGACACCAATGACAGGCGGCGTACCCGATGGAGAGGAAGATGGGGCGATCACTGCGGGCGGCTTCGTCGAGGGTCTCTTGGTCCCAGTTTCGCCATAGCACCGGATTGTCGACGTGATCGAGGAGGTACGACGATCCCAGCTCGTGACGTACGTCTCTTAGCAGTGGCATCGCAAACTCACCGTGAAACCTTAAACGTTCACGGAAGGAGCGTCGTCATCGTCGGCGATCCCACTCCTCCTTTCGAATGGCCATGACGATTTCGTCGGTCCACTCACCTTTCACCCATTCGTTTTCAACGAAGCGTGCTTCTTCACGCATGCCCACTTTGTCGAGTGACCGCACCGAAGGAAGATTTCGAGCGTCGCAGCGCCCGACGACACGGTGAAGCCCGTAGTCGCTGAAGGCGAGGTCCAAGAGCTCCGCGTAGACCTCGCTCGCGAAGCCCCGACCGTGAAAGTCTGGATGGAGCGAACCGCCCATCTCGCCCTGGCGGTGCTCGTTCTTCGTCCACCACAGTAGGAACTCACCAATGACGCGCTTCTCGCCGCCTAGTTCAACGGCGACACACAAACGATTGTCATCACCAGTCTCTTCGGGCAGATCGAGCAGACCTTGCAACATTACGGTCGTCGCTTCCATGTCACGGGGTTCGCTGTAGAGGTAGCGGTTGACGTCGTCGTTACCCACGATGAGGGCCAGATCGTCGAGGTCGTCGATCTGAAATCGTCGCAAAGTGAGACGAGGTGTTTGACGGGGGTGGAGGAGCTGCACCATTCGTACGTTCTAGTGCGCGAAAGTGTCTGACGACGTGAACGCGCTGGCTACTGTGAAAGACGACATCAACGACCAGGAGAGAATCATGAGCGAGCCACTTCGCTGGGGCGTACTTGGACCGGGGCGCATCGCCCACACGTTCGCGAGCGACCTCGCCTTCACGGACGAGGGGATCATCACCGCGGTGGGCTCGCGCTCCGCGAGCAGCGCCGACAAGTTTGGTGACGAGTTCTCGATCCCGAATCGCCACTCGTCGTACGAGGCACTCGTCGCCGATCCCG
>DASZHK010000150.1:0-6487 GCA_035937905.1 Acidimicrobiales bacterium | reverse complement strand
TTCGTGAGGCGCTCGATCTCTCGATCCTGAGTGGCCGCTCGCGTCTGCCAGTGTTCGGCGACGGCGTCGACGACGTCGTGGGCCTCGTCAATCTCCGTCACCTCGCGCGCTTGGTGGCGAACGGTCAAGGCGGCGAAGTAGTGAAGGAACACATGGGTGCCGCCCAGTTCGTGCCCGAGACGAAACGCGTGGCGTCGCTGCTGAACGAGATCCGCAACGCCAAGAGTCACCTTTTCATCGTGGTCGACGAGTACGGCGGGACGGCCGGACTCGTGACCTTGGAAGACGTCCTCGAGGAGCTCGTCGGTGAAATCACGGACGAGTCGGATCCGAGCGTCGAGGACGACAGCACGCGCTCGATCGACGGGGGCGTCGAGATCAGTGGCCGTCTCAACATCGACGACGCGAACGACGAGTACGGTCTCGCGCTACCGAAGGACGGGTGGGACACCGTCGGAGGACTGGTGCTCGACTTGAAGGGCGGCGTCCCGACCGTCGGCGACGTTCTCACGACCGAGTTCTACCGGTTGACGGTCGTTCGGATGGACGGGCGACGCATCGAAGAAGTGCTCGTCGAGCCGCTGTCGGTGTCACTGTGACGAGGGCCGGCTTCGTCGCCGTCCTCGGTCGACCCAACGTGGGTAAGTCGACGCTCGTCAATCAACTCGTCGGCACGAAGGTGTCTATTACGGCCGCGTCACCCAACACGACGCGTCACGCCATCCGCGGGATCCTGAGCGAAGGCGACACGCAGATCATCTTGGTGGACACGCCGGGACTGCACCGACCGCGAACGACACTCGGCGGTCGACTGAACGAGACCGCTCGCTCGGCGGCGGACGGCGTGGACGTCATCCTCGCGGTCATCGAAGCCAGTGCAGCTATTGGCCCCGGGGACCGACACGTCATCGAGACCATGTTGGGTCACGCGCGTGGACCCAAAGGACCGCGACTCTACGTGGTGGTGAACAAGATGGACCGACCCGGTCGCGAGGCCGTGGCCGCGCAACTCCTGGCCGCGAGCCAGGCCGTCGACGAGATCGCCGCTGAAGCGAACCTTCAAGAGGCCGCCGAACGCGTCGAGTACTTGCCGGTGTCGGCGAAGACGGGCGAAGGTACCGCGGCGCTGTTGGTGCTGCTCACGGCCGCGATGCCCGAATCGCCGTTCCTCTTCCCGGACGAGGAGGTCTCGGACGTTCCCGAGGCGATGTGGGTCGCCGAGTTAGTGCGCGAACAGCTCGTGCGAAAGACGAAACAGGAGCTTCCGCACTCCATCCACTGTCGCGTCAGTGAGTTCGAGTGGCCCCACGTGACCGTCGAGATCCTCGTCGAACGTGAGAGTCAAAAGGGCATGGTGATCGGCAAGGGCGGACAACTCCTCAAGGACGTCGGGATCGCCGCGCGCCGTCAACTGCCCGAGGGGATGTACTTAGAGCTTCGCGTCCGCGTGGAGCCGGGTTGGCAGAAGCGCGACGACGTCCTAGACCGCTTCGGGTATTGATTCGAACGTCGTCACGAGACGACGTCGATCACGGGAGTGCTTGAGCGCCAGCGAGATGATGCCAGCCGCCAACCCCACGGCCACGATGCCGAGCGCGGGCGTCGGCACGCCGACGTACTTGAGCCCGCTCAGGAGCACGGTCGCGGTGATGATGCGTCGAAGGGCCACACCGTTGGAGCGCGAGGAAAGCAACGATCCCACGATGACCATCGGCACCGAGCCAATGATGATCGACGTCGTCAGCGAGAAATTGACGTGACTGAAGATGAGCGTGCCCACCGTCGCCGAGAGCGTGAGGGGGACGGACTGGGCAAGGTCGGTACCCACGAGTTGGCTATTGCGAAGGCTCGGGTAGAGGAAGAGCAACAGTACCAAGATGAGCGATCCCGCGCCCACTGAGGTGAGGCCCACCATGAAGCCACCGACGGCGCCAATGGCGATCGTGGCGCTCGGTCGCACCGTGATGCCCTTGTCGCTCGCCGTGGGCGGCAACAACGTGCGGCCGAGCATCGCCAGTGCGCCGATGATGAGCGCGGTACCGAGCAGGATCTGGAGGCGGTGTTCCGCGACCGCACTCTGGCCCAAGAGGTGCATGACGTAAGTACCGAGGAACGCGCCAGGGAGCGAACCGTAACAGAGATACTTGACCAGTCCGGTGTGGACCGTCTTCTTTCGCCAGTGGATGAGGACACCCGCGGGCTTCATGAAGAGGGCCGCCACGAGGTCAGACGTGATGGCGGCCGTTGGGGTGATGCCAAACACCAGGACCAACATCGGCGTCATGAGGGCCCCACCGCCCACGCCCGTGAGACCAACGAGGAGACCCACGACGGCGCTGCCGAGCACCAAGTAAAGGTCGATGTGCATGCGTCTCCGTAACTAACACTAAAACCAGTGAAATACTAGTTTATTCGACTTAAACCGTATGGACCGTGAAATTTTCCTAATTATTACTGAGAAGTGTGGCAGTTGAGTGCGGGTTCAGGTCGGGTTTCCGGGGTGTGATCAGTCAGTCTCCGTATTCGGCTATCGACACTTCACGAGTTGCAAGAGATAATTCGAATCTTCGAATCCACGCGCTCGAAGGCCGCCACGAGTTGGCGCAATAAACGCTGATGGATAGTGTCGTGGCCGATGTCGGAATCATGCTGCCTAGGTTCTCGTCTCCCCATCGCACGACACCGTCTTCGTCCGGCCCCCATCCGCCTGCGCCCATGTGGTCGTAGACCGTACCAACGTCGTCGAATATTTCGCCGAGACCCCAAGAGGTGTCGAGATCTGCGGATCTCACGGAGAATCCCGGATTGAAATCGTTGTGGATCACGGCTCCTCGCGTGACCGGCGACTCGATGCCTTTGATGATGACGTGTTGACCCTCAATGATCTCGCCCAAGTCAAGATTAAGTGGCAGGTCAATGACGCGAGTTCTTGGTGGTCGTTCGCGCGTCACCCGCGGCATCAAAGTCCCGGAGTGTTCGAAACCACATTTGGGACACTCAAACGACCAGGACTGGGAAACGTAGTCCACTGAGATTCGTTCTCCATCAAGAGGGACCGTCTCACCTGTGAGCTCACAAAGATATGAACTACCGATCCTGACTCGTGCATCGGTGAAGGTCATGTCTCCATGAAACCAGGGCGGAGGAATCTCCGGCAAGGTGGAATGCGGTGGGTAGAAGTACGGATGTCGCTCAGAGTCCGAGTCGAAAGGCACGGTCTCATCTTGCCACTGGGACCAGAACGGCGTCCTATTCTCGCTTTGAGAGACGCCAGTGCGAGGTTGCAGATCTGTCACGTCGGTTCACCGAACCTGCAATTTATGATGCATCATTGTCAAGTGGGAGTAATAGTCACGCTGGTCGACTCTGAGGGTAGAAGGATTCGCAGCATTCCGGACTCGTCAGGCAGCATTTTCGATGCGGCGGGTGACTTTGATGATTTGCTCGATTGTGACTCATCATTGCCCATTTGGAGAACGCTTGATCCTTTCGGAGAAGTCCTGATAGATCGAAGTGGGGCGCTGAAACTACTTGAGGAGCTTCCAAAGATACTCAAAATGTCAAACAGCAGAATCGCAACTCTCGGTATGGAGCGATTGCAGATGCTTGCCAACATGTGTGCCCATAGTGAGGCACTCTATTTGAAGTCGGAAGGCGACTAGAACTGAAGCCTCCAGTGCAAGGTTGCAGAACTTTCACGTCAGGCCTCTGACACCGGTTCAGATCAATAGACGACACACGCTGTTACGTCGATTCGCCATTGTTCGCACTTAATTGAGACGCGCCGTCAGTTGTGCGCGCACTGCCGGCCATTCGTCTTCGAGGATCGAGAAGTATGCAGTGTCACGGACATAGCCCGTCCATGTAAGCCGGTCGCGGCGCAAGATCCCTTCCTTGACCGCGCCGAGACGCGCAACCGCAGTTTGGCTCCGAAGGTTGCGTGTGTCAACTCTGAATTGAACCCGTACCGCTCCTGAATCGAATGCGTGCTGCAGCATCACCAACTTCAACTCAGAGTTCAAAGCACCTCCTCGTACGTCTGGGTGAAGAAACGTAGTGCCGATTTCTACTCCTCCCTGACCGGTCTGGGACGTGTAATAGCTCGACATTCCCACGACCCGCGAGTCCTCGCGCCGTCGGATTGCGTAGGACATCCGTTCATCAACTGGTGCTCCACAGGCGACAGCCCAGTAACTCTCGAAGCCAGCGCCCGTGGGATTAATCGGCATGATGTTCCATATCTCAGGATCGCAGTCGATGGCTGCACGCACTTCTTCCTTGAGACGCGTCTCAAATGGTTCGAGGCAAATGTGGCTGCCCCCTAGGTTGACGAATTCCAATTCCACGGAGTCTTTCTACCAAATCGATAGAAGAAGGAGTCCCACGAGTTGACAGTGACTTAAAGTCTTGGGTCCCGGAGTCGCCAGTGCAACGTTGTAGATCTATTTGGTCGGGCTTCCGACACCAGGGATGTCCGGTATCTTGAGCCCATCACACTAGAAAACTTTAGTTAAGTTTATACTTGACTATTGACGGTGGACCGGCAATACTTAAGGACATGCTTAACCAAGATGCTCAGCTGGATCTCATGTTTCACGCTCTCGCTGACTCCAGTCGTCGGAGTATGTTGCAACAACTTGGTTCGGGGCCTCGTTCCGTCAGCGAACTAGCTCGACCTCTTTCAATGTCGCTGGCTGGCGTTGTTCAACACGTACAGATTCTCGAGACCAGCGGATTGATCTCGTCGACAAAGCCCGGCCGCACGCGTATGTGCCACCTCAATCAAGTGGCGCTGAGCGCCGTTGAGAAGTGGATTGTGGAGCGCCAAAGCAATATCGAACGCCAAGTCGATCGACTGGGCGAACTATTAAACAGCAGCATCAATCCCCAACACAGGAGAAACAAATGACCAAACAGACAGTTACGTGCAGCACGTTCACCATCGAACGCGCTTTGGCCGCTCGTCCTAATGAAGTATTCGCGGCATTCGCCGACGTCAAACTAAAGACTCGAATGCTGGCTTCAGCGGATGATGAACAGGTCGGTGAAGCACTCGCACACTCCGAATTTGACTTCAGAATTGGTGGTCGAGAGCGTTTCGAATTCGCCGAAGAAGATGGCCGGAAAATGCAGTACGACGCCTTGTACTACGACATCGTGCCAAATCAGCGAATTGTCTACAGCTACGAGATGTACTCCGACGGATCGCGGATATCCGTTTCGGTTGCCTCGATTGAACTACTCGAGAATACGAAATCGACGACATTGATTTGGACGGAGCAAGGAGCGTTTCTCGATGGTCTCGATACCTCTGATCTGAGAGAAGGTGGTACTTCCTGGATGATTGACAACATCGCTGAATACTTTGACGCCAGAAGTTCGTCAGATTCGAGATGAACTCATAATCAGCCGCCGATGGATGGTGCCACTTCTGTTACGTCGGGTCTTTGACGTCAGCGACCAACGTTTCTAGTGATCCGCGGTGGCATTCCCTTGACCGCAGGTCATAACGAACTCAGCTTCGACCACCAGCCTGTCTGAGCATCGCCTCGAGTTCGGGGTCTTGTCCGACCTCCCAAACCTCTTGCGCACAACGGCACGCAACAGCGATCTTGGCGGCCCACTCGATCGCCTCGTCGCGTGTGGGTACGTCGACGATAGTGACTCCTCCGATGGCCTCCGGCTGCGGCCCTTCGGTGACGGTCCCGTCGGTGGCCACGATGCTCGCCGTTCGATTTGACAGTCCACCTGCGACCACAAACACACCGGCGCTGATGATCTCCTGGACGACGGCGCGAGCTGCCTGCGCAACGTCGGGCATCACCTCGTCGGGAAGATGGTCCATTGCGTGGGCGCCGAACGAAATCATGAACTTCGACATCTCTTGCCTCCTCGTTGCCGCGGCCGACTCGGGCAATCGCACCGAACCTACCTCGACCTACTCCGGTTCAGTGTTGGTCCCGCAGTTGTGTGGTCAGTCACGTTCGAACTCCATGCTTCGACTTTGATGAAATCCTCGAAGACACGGGCCGAAATTGGAAGGCTCGACGACGTGGATGTCGATCCGGACTCAGCTGTCGGTCGGGAGAGCATCCAGTCGGCGCTGAACTTGGAGGGCGTTCACTCCGAGAGCGCCCAGCAGTACGGCCGCGGGATCTGGTGGCTGGAGAGTGAGGATCTGGGCAAGTACCTGCGGGCCCGTGACCTGGGTCTTCCGGCGCGTGGGCTTGACCGCTTCCTCCAACACTTTCTTTGCTGCGGGCGTCATGCGGAGACGGTCTTTT
The DNA here is from genome assembly GCA_035937905.1 of Acidimicrobiales bacterium. Taxonomy (GTDB): domain Bacteria; phylum Actinomycetota; class Acidimicrobiia; order Acidimicrobiales; family RAAP-2; genus RAAP-2. Next base: position 203 of record DASZHK010000150.1, on the reverse strand, counting down.
TTCATGACGTCTCTGATTTTTGGCTTCTTCGGCACGGCGCGCATCGGTAGTGGGGGAGCGTCGGTGCCGGACCCCACGCCCAGGGTACCGAGGGCTTCCTGATCGAGCGACTCAAGAGCTTGGCGCGCTTGCTGCAGGCTCACGCCCAGCACGGCTTCGATCGAGGGATTCTCCAACAAGGCGAGCAAGATGTGATCGGTGCC
>DASZHK010000149.1:0-4211 GCA_035937905.1 Acidimicrobiales bacterium | reverse complement strand
GTTCACCTTTGATCGCGACGCACTCGCCCCTACTGAGGATGCCCATTGATCGACCAGACGAACTCCTCTTTTGAACTCGATGACGACCACCTCGCCTTTCAAGAGACGTGTCGAGCGTTCGTAGAAAGGGTTCTCCTCTCTCACCGTGACGAGGCCGAGCGCACGCGAACGTTTCCCCAAGAACTTTGGGCAGAGTTCTCCAAGGCAGGCCTGCTCGGACTACGTCACCCCGAAGAGTTGGGTGGTTCCGGCGGCACCAGCGTCGCGCTCGCCATCCTTTCTGAAGAACTCGCGACGGTGTCGGGCGGACTTGCGATAACGGTGCTCGTCAGTTCGTACATGGCCGCACCCCATTTGGCACTGTTCGGCTCACCAGCCCTCCAAGAGCAGTATCTTCGCCCGATCATTGCCGGAGAGTTGGTGGCCGCGATCGCCGTCACTGAGCCGGGTTCGGGTTCGGACGTGGCGGGCATGCGCACCTCAGCCACGGAGATCGATGGCGGGTTTCTCATTAATGGATCAAAGATGTTCATCACCAACGGCGGCATCGCGGACGTCATCATCGTGAGCGCTCGCACTTCATCGGACGATCGCCACGGCGGTATCACGATGTTCGCTGTCGACGCGTCAAATCCGGGAATGACCGTCTCGGCGCCACTCGTGAAAATGGGTTGGCGATCTTCTGACACACGAGAACTCACCTTCGAAGAGTGCTTCGTTCCGGCGGACCACGTCGTGGGTACCACTGGACGAGGATTTCACCAGATCATGGGGGCCTTCCAAGGCGAAAGAATCGTGCTCGCCGCGATGGGCGTCGGTCTTGCACGGTCCGCCCTCGCTGAAGCACTCGCCTGGGCGAAGGATCGCCACGCCTTTGGTTCACCCATAGGTTCGAACCAGGCGATAAGCCATCGCCTCAGTGAGATGGCGACTTCCGTCGCGACCGCTCGGCTTCTCACATGGCAAGCCGCCGCACGACTTGACAGTGGTCACGCGGAGGCGGCCTCGAGCGTGGCGATGGCGAAGTTGTACGGTGCGCGCGTAGCGAACGACGTAGCCGACGCCGCGGTGCAGATCTTCGGCGGGTACGGCTTCATGGACGAGACACCGGTGGCGCTGCACTACCGTGACGCACGAATCCTTCGCATCGGCGGAGGGACTGACGAGATTCAGATGGAGATTCTGGCTCGACAGATGGGACTCTGATGGCGTTCGACGCGAACGAAGCCCTCAAGACGGCCTTCGCCGGCGGCGATCGAAGTCGCCTCGGCACGAAGTTACCCGTACGAGAGCGCTTGGAGCTTCTTTGTGATCCCTGGTCGTTCGTGGAAGATGGCTTGCTGGCGCGTGCTCTCGAAGATCGTCTTCCCGCCGACGGTGTCATCACCGGCACCGGCAAGATCTCTGGACGAAGTGTGGCAATCATTGCGCACGATCCCACGGTGAAGGCCGGCTCGTGGGGCGGCCCGACCGTCGAAAAACAGATTCGACTGCTTGAACGCGCGGACCTCGACATGCTGCCCGTCATCTACCTCGTCGACTCGGCCGGTGGACGCCTCACCGAACAGCTTGATTTTTTCCCGGGTCGACGTGGCGCGGCGCGGATCTTCGACCTTCAGGTGCGACTTTCGGGGCGCGTGCCGCAGCTGTGCTGCCTCTTCGGTCCGTCGGCCGCAGGTGGTGCGTACATGCCCGCCTTCTGCGATTGGGTGGCCATGGTGGACAAGAACGCGTCGATGTCGCTCGCTTCGCCGCGCATCGCGGAGATCGTGAACGGCGAAGTCACCACGAATGAGGAGATGGGTGGCGCGCGGATGCACACCACGGTCTCTGGCTCGGGCGACGAACTTTGCCCAGATGACGAAAGCGCGATCCTCTTACTGCGTCGGTGCTTCTCGTACCTTCCCTCAAGCTTCAAACAGCGCCCCGAGAACGTCGAAGCCTTCGATCCGATCACGCCCCTGGTTGAAGGCCTAATACCTGATGACGAACGCAGCAGCTACGACGTTCGCACCGTCATAGAAGGCGTCTTCGACGAGGCCTCGTTCTTTGAGATTAAAGAGAAGTTCGCGCCCGAGATGGTCATTGGCTTCGCGCGCCTCGAGGGAATGTGCGTAGGCATCGTCGCGAATCAACCGATCGTGCGCAGTGGCGCGATCTTCGTCGACTCCGCCGACAAAGCCGCGCGATTCATTGTGTGGTGCGACGCCTTCAACATCCCACTCTTCTATCTCGTGGACGTGCCCGGTTTCATGATTGGCGCCGACGTTGAGCGACAGGGAATAATTCGCCACGGCGCGAAGATGGTGAGCGCAATGGCCTCCGGCGAGGTCCCAAAGTTTTGCGTCGTCCTTCGTCGGGCCTACGCCGCGGGCTACTACGCGATGGCCTCACCGGGCTTTCGCCCCCGCGCCACGATTGCGTTACCCACCGCACAGATCGCAGCCATGGGTGACGCGGCGGCCGTGAACGCAGTGCACGCGAACCATATTGCTGCGATCACCGATGACACTGAACGCGAAGCGTTCATTGAAGAGAAGCGTGAAGAGTATCGGTCGTCGCTGGGACTGTTGCGCCTCGCGTCGGATCTGCACATTGACGCGGTGGTACCGCCCCAACATCTTCGAGCGGAGTTGATTGAACGACTCATCGCCGCCTCGGGGTGGACTCGCGAGATAGATAGGCGCCACCACGGCGTCTGGCCCGTTTAGGAGAAGCCATGAATGAAACCGTAAAGACCAACCGAGCCGCGGGACGATGGTTTGAAGAGATGGTCGTGGGTGACGTCATCTCCCACGCCGTAACTCGAACCGTCACCGAGTCGGACAACGTCATATTCTCAACGATGACGATGAATCCACAACCGCTGCATCTCGACGCCCAGTTCGCTGAGGGCACGGAGTTTGGTCAGCCGCTGGTGAACAGTCTCTTTACGTTGGCCCTTCTTGTGGGGCTTTCCGTCTGGGAGCTGACGCTCGGCACGACGGTCGCGAATTTAGGTTTTGGGGATATCGATTTTCCGATACCGGTCTTCGTCGGCGACACCATCCACGCCGAAACAACGATCCTTGAAGCCCGACTTTCAAAATCTCGACCCAACGTGGGCATCGTAAAGTTCGAACACGTGGCGCGCAATCAGCACGCAGCCGTCGTAGCTCGTTGCCAGCGCTCGGGGATGATCCACTGCCGCCCCACTGGCGAGACAGCGTCCTAGATGGTGTCCGACTCGACCACCGTGTCCAAAGCCCGTCCTCTCCTGCGGTCGCGCCTGTACGTGCCCGGCACGAAGGTCTCGTGGATTCCCAAGGCGGTCGCGAGTGGAACGGACGCGATCATTTTGGACCTCGATGACGCAGTGGGCGCCGACGAGAAGGTCAGTGCTCGCGCCGACGTCGCAAGGTCAATCCTTGAAGGCGGCGCGCCAATCCCAATCTTCGTTCGCGTCAATGACCTCTCGACGACGTGGGCCCTCGACGATCTCGAGGCGATCGTGCAGCCTGGTCTCTTTGGCGTCGTGGTGCCGCGAGTGACCGAGGTTTCCCAACTCGTGGCTCTCGATTTCTTGCTTTCGTGGCTCGAGCTGCGCGCGGGAATGCCGAACGGATCCGTTGTGCTCTCGCCCATCTACGAAACGGCCGCGTCCGTGCACTTTGCCTACGAGTTCGCGAATTCGTCTTCTCGTATTGACTACGTAGGTGGAATCGCGACCGACGGTGGCGACATTCAACGCGAGATCAAGTACCGCTGGTCGCCGAGTGCCTGGGAGTCGGTAACTCTGCGCGCGGCCTGTCTTCTCGCGGTGCGCGCGGCCGGCGTGGCGCATCCCCTGACCGGTATTTGGACCTCGCTGGATGATCCAGAGGGGCTCAAGGCCTTCGCGGAGCAGGGCCGCGACCTTGGCTACGAAGGGATGGACGTTATCCACCCTTCGCACGTCGCCGCCGTGCACGAAGCTTTCGGGTTTGACACTGACAGCATCGAGCAGGCGCAACGAATTCTCGATCTCGCCGTAGGGGGCTCGAGCGAAGGAACGTCGGTCCACGACGACGACGCACGGGCCGTCGGCGCGCTTCGTTTCGAAGGTCGCATGATCGACGCCGCCATGGTGCGTACCGCGACGGAGCTGTTGCGTCGCGCCGGAAAGATCGACTGAACTACGTCGTGGCGAGCGGCGGGTCGTCGGAAGTGCTGGCGCGCGCCAGGTAAACGTT
>DASZHK010000148.1:0-17669 GCA_035937905.1 Acidimicrobiales bacterium | reverse complement strand
TCGACTCCGCCTTGCACCTGTCGAGATACTCGTGGGCGGTGGAGAACGTCATTCATCGCGGCGACGTCGCGGTGGATCTCGGCTGCGGTACGGGCTTCGGGACGGCTCTGATCAGCAACTTTTGCAGCCACGTGGCCGGGGTGGATCTCGACCCCGCCGTCATCGACTTGAGTGAGCGATGGGGCACCACCAACGTCTCGTTCTACTGTGACAACGCCTGTTCGCGAGATTTGTTGCAACGAGTACCTGTCCGAGACGCCGACGTCATCCTTTCCATGGAGACGATTGAGCACCTTGAGGATTACTTCACGTACATCGAGAACGCGATCGCGATGATGAAACCCGCGGGCGTCTTCGCAGTCGGAACGCCGAATCGAACGATGACGTACGAACGGTACCCGAGTCGTTCTCACATGGACGTCTCACACGTGCAGGAGTTCTCCGCGATCTCTCTCGGGCGCACGCTCAGCTGGTACTTCGATTCGGTTGAGGTCTACTACCAGTACCTTCCGGAGTTCTGGACGACGCACCAGCCGAGTCGTTTGTACGATTTGGAAGAGGTCGTCTTCACGAAAGTCGCGGAGAATCCGGCGCTCGCCACTGACGCCTTCGGTGTACTCGCGGTCTGTCGTAGTCCAAAGGCTTAGGTCGCCGCGGTTCGCACGTCAGTGCTGATTTAAGTTATCCCTTTCGACGTTGTTCGCCGTGCGTAGTTGAACGACAGTGTCGGCAGTGCGTACGCGGCTGCTTTCATCAATCGACGACGTGGTCAAGCACGAAATCGATGAAACGTCAAATGACTTTCTAACTGCGACTCTGAACTTGGGCGTTGGTGTCGTAAATGCTGAAGTTATCTTGCCTATATTCACTGCCGTGCCATTGCATAAGGCCGTCGTGTTCCGTGTGGCTCGGATCGTTCATCACTTCGAGGAAGTGTTCGAAACCCGAAGGGCCGCCGACGTCTTCGGGGGGACGAGCGCGCGCACCGTCGAGGCACAGTGCCTTCTTCAGCGTCAGTGACGTGTTCTCGGCGCCCTCGACGTGAATATCGTGAATCCAATTGTCCCCAAAGTCGTACTTGTAGATGAAATGGTCATCAACGTTTATGAGTTGAAAGAGGCGCCACTCATCCTCGTCGAGTTCTCTTTCGTCGTAGTCGTCTTCGCCGGGGCCGTATCGGAGGCCATCGATTTCGAAACCATGCAGATGGTACCCCTCCCAGTCGAAGGCACCTTGCAGTACGAAATGAAGTTTCGTCAGTGTCAGCGAACCCGGCACCATCAAGCGACGCCAAATCATCGGTTGAATATCGCGTAGATGAACGTGCAACAAGAAGGTGCGACGGGTACTGACACGGGGCTCGCCACTCACGAACTCAGGCTACGGCCGATAACTCATTTTCGCTAGTGGTACGAGTTTCGCTTGCCAACGCCGGCGCCAGAACGTCGGCGATCGTGGCGGCCAAGTGGAACGTCATGACGTCACGAACTTCTTCCGGGACGTCTTCGAGGTCAAACTCGTTGCGCTTGGGCAGGATCACTTCGGTTAGCCCAGCTCGGTGCGCGGCCAAGACCTTCTGCTTGACGCCGCCAATAGGCAAGACGCGACCCTGCAACGTCACCTCACCGGTCATACCGACGATGGGACGCACGGGCACGCCGCGAAGCAGGCTCACCAACGCCGTGGTCAAGGTCACACCGGCCGAAGGACCATCCTTCGGAACGGCGCCCGCCGGGACGTGGAAGTGGAATCGCTTGCCGGCGAAGACCTTTGGATCGATGTCCAACTCTTCGGCGTGACTTCGCACGTACGACATGGCGATCTCCGCTGACTCTTTCATGACGTCACCGAGTTGACCCGTCAACGTCAATCCTTCGGGTCCTTCGGACACGCTCGCTTCGACGAAGAGGACGTCACCTCCGGCGCCAGTGACAGCGAGACCCGTCGCGACACCTGGCACACTGGTGCGATCGGCCGATTCGAAGTAGAAGTGAGGACGTCCGAGCCATTCGCGCACGTCGCTCGCCTTCACGTCAATGGGTGCCTCGCGCTCGCCGGAGGCGAGTTTCGTCGCCGCCTTGCGAAGTAGTCGTCCAATTTCTCTCTCGAGATTGCGCACACCCGCTTCGCGGGTGTAGTCGGCGACGATGGTGCGCAGTGCGTCGTCGTCGATCGTGACCTCGTCGTCACGCAGCGCCGTACGGGCGAGTTGGCGACCGAGGAGGTGGTGACGAGCGATCGAGACCTTCTCGGACTCGGTGTACCCGTCAAGTCGGATGATCTCCATGCGGTCGAGGAGCGGCCCGGGGATCGTGTCGATCACGTTGGCCGTCGCCACGAACATCACGCGCGAGAGATCGAGGTCGACCTCGAGGTAATGGTCGCGGAACGTGTGGTTCTGCGCGGGGTCGAGGACCTCCAGCAACGCTGACGACGGGTCACCGCGGTAGTCCGAACCCAACTTGTCGACTTCGTCGAGGACGATGACGGGGTTCATGGTGCCCGCTTCACGAAGGGCACGCACGAGTCGTCCGGGCTGCGCCCCGACGTAGGTACGACGGTGTCCACGGATCTCGGCTTCGTCACGGACGCCACCGAGCGAGACTCGGACGTACTTGCGCTCGAGCGCGTTCGCGATCGACTGACCGAGTGACGTTTTGCCGACGCCGGGGGGACCGACGAGCGCGAGAATCGCACCGGAGCCTCGACCGTCGACGGGTGCAAGGCCACGTTCGGCTTGGAGTTTTCTCACGGCGAGGTGCTCGAGGATGCGATCCTTCACGTCCTCGAGTCCGTCGTGGTCGGCGTCCAGTATGCGCTTCGCTTCGGGCACGTCCAAACGATCTTCGGACTCAACGCCCCACGGGATGTCGAGGATGGTGTCGAGCCACGTGCGGATCCAGCCCGTCTCGGGGCTTTGGTCGCTGGTGCGTTCAAGCTTGTCGATCTCGCGAAGGACCGCGACACGCACGTGTTCAGGCAGGTCGCGCTCCGCGATCTTGGCACGGTAGTCGTCAGGGTCGACCTCGTCGCCGTCACCGAGCTGGCCCAGCTCTTTTTTGATGGACTCGAGTTGACGACGCAAAAGGAACTCTCGCTGCGTCTTCTCCATGCCCTCTTCGACGTCGTTCTTGATGCGCTCGCGCAGCGTCAAGTCGGCCAACGTGTCGCGCGCCCATCCGAGGACGAGACGGAGACGCGATTCGACGTCAGTAGTTTCGAGAACTTCGACCTTCTGGGCGAGAGAGAGATCGGGGGAGTAGCCGGCGACGTCGGCGAGACGTCCAGGTTCGGTGATCTCGCGCAGTTGCGCGGCGATCTGTCGCGCGCCGCGACTGAGCAGGATGTTCTCCAACACCGCGCGGTACTCGCGAGCCAATTCGACAGCGTCCGGTGTTGGCTGGCCGTCGTCGAGAGGTTCGGCCTCAACCCACAGTGCGTCGCCCGTCCCGGGAACACCGGTCCCGATGGTGGCTCGCTGGTCGCCTCGGACGGCGATCGCTTCCAAGCCACCGGGCAACGATCCCTCTTCCATCACTTCGGCGATGACACCGACACTCGCGTAGCGGCCTTCGATGTGGGGCACGAGCAGCAGTCGGCCACCGGCGGAGCGGGCCGCCTCAACGGCGACACGGGACTCTTCGGATTCGAGCGCCATAGTGAAGACCATGCCGGGCAGGACCACGCCGGACTTCAATGGAAGAAGCGGCAGGGTGACTTTCTTGTCAGTCATTGCAATTCCTTTTCAAGTGGTCGAACTCACTTGATCGGCCGCGGTGGCCCCCAGGCAAATTCCTTCCTGTCCGGACCTTCGTTCGGCCCATCGTAAGAAGCCGAACCGAAGTTCGGGATGTCAATTATACGGGTTCATTCAGAAATTCTGGCACTCTCGGGTGGAGACTGCTAACCGTAGCTAGGTGGGCAAAATTTGCGAAATAAACCGTTTTCGGGTATCCCAGATTCAGGATCGAGGGTTTAGCAGGTGAACTACTTCGACGCCGGCTTCACCTCTGGTGACGCAACCACCTCGTGTAGTGATGTCGAGCAACTCCGCACCGTGATCCGAAGTCGGATCGAGTTCGAAACCGGTGGCGAAGGATGCCGGACTGAAACTGGCACAAAGGTGCCGCGTTCATTCGTCGTCGCGAGCACTCGTCGTCAATCGCGGGCGCTTCGGGGGGACCGGTGTCAGGTAGATGTACTCAATTGACGGCCACCGCCTTCGAAGTTCGCCATTGGCGCGCGTGATGATTTCCTCGACTTCTGGCATGTCGAGGTCGTGAGCGAAGATGACGTTTCCGTCAACGACCATGCTCGTGGGGCCAACGATGATGGCGAAAAGGTCGGGAACGTCGACGACGCCCGGCTGTGACTCGACGATCGATCGCATTTCCTTCAGGGTCGTTGGCGACACGCCGCGCCCGCCAATGAGGTCTCGGTTGATCTCCACGAGGAATACTGACGCTGCGATGAGCATGAGGCCGATGAGTGCGCTGGCGACTGTGTCGGGGGTCGAACTCGCGATCGCTTGACTGGCCGCCAAGCCCGCGGCCGCGAGTACAGCGCCGATCACCGCGCAGCCGCCCCCGACGACGACGGTAACCAGTGCGGGGTCCGTACTCCGGCGAAGATACGCCCGGGTCGAGAGATTGCGATCGGACGCCTGACGACGGAGCGGCCGAAGTCCTGTCTCCAACGAGTAGACGTCGAGCACCGTCGTGGCCGCGAGCACGACGTACGCAAGAACGAAGGAGTGCACTCGCTCTGGACGCAACGCGGAACGGACTGCCTCGTCGAGGGCGAGGCCCCCTCCGCCGAGAAAGAGTCCGAGCGCCGCGAACAGTGACCAGAAAAAGCGTTCTCGTCCGTGGCCCAGAGGGTGACGTTCATCGGGCCCACGGACGCTACTGAGGACTCCGACGAGTAGAAACACCACGACCGCCACCTCGGCCACGTTGACGGCAGTCTGCGCTCGCAGCGACGTCGACCCGGTGATCCAGGCAGCGATACCAAGCCCAATGACCTCCGCGCAGTTCACGATGAGCGCGGTGACGACGCCTTTATTCGTCGTCCGATCAACGGTTTTCTCGACCAATTCGCACCGCCTGCTCAATTGTGGGGCGTTAAATCGAGTTTCTCACATCTCTCGAAAGAGCGCTGAGCTGCGCGTTGTCGACACGCCAACACATCGAAAACAGCCCACGATTTAGATTCAGTCGACTGCGATGAATCAGCCCCGCATGTCCACGGCGTTGACGCGCTGGGGCACGATGCGCACGACAACGCGCTCGTCGCCCGGGTGATCGTACGCGCGAAGGTTAGTTTCGTATTTCTTTCCTACGCGCTCAGCGAACGAACCGTCGTCGGGGGTCACTTCAGCGTCGCCTCGTACCTCCAAGTAGCGCTGCGGATCGGCGAGATCGAGGATGAAGAGGCAACACTGCGGCCGGGCCATCAGATTCTTCGCCTTTTGGCGACCAGTATTGAGCGAGATTGCGATGGAGCCATTTTCGTAAAGGAACCACACTTCGGAGAGTTGTGGCCGTCCGTCCGGTCCAATGGTGGCGAAAGTCGCCACGGGCGACTGTAAGAGGTCTTGATGCGAGTCTGGAATGTCGATCATGAGGATCTCCTCAACGTGATTGATGCTGCCCAATAGTTCGAACTTAATGAACGATTCAAGAGAATTCAATACGGCGCTGGAGAGGCCGTGGTGCAGTATGCGCCGGACGGATAAATGAGGGCAACCCGGCTCGGACCGTTGCAACAGTCGACGGTGATTTCCCGTGACGGTCACCAACTCACAATCCTGGGCGGCCATCACCCCGGAATGCGTTGAGTCGATCACGAAGTGGAATCGGTGACGCGTCAGGTTCGCTCCAAATGCCTTTGTACTATCGTCATCGCTGATGATGATTCGCGATAATGGGGTAGAAGCATCTGCCACCAATGACGTTCCAACGTGGCGACCGACGGTCCAGTCGTATCAGAACCTTGCGCTCTTCACGTCGACCTTGGCCATTGCTGCGGGTCTGACACTCGCGCTGACGAAGTCGTTTCTCATTGTGGTTGCTATTGCGAGTCTCGTGCTCGTCGCGTCGATCGCGCTCTCACTGCTGGTCACGCGTCGCCGCGTCGAAAGTGCTCTCGCGATTGCCGTACGTCCAGAACTCGGAAACTGGCCAGGAACAGCGGACGATCGACAGGCACTGCGATGTGCCGGTCGTAGGCGGTGCCGTCGTTCAATTGCGTTGGCGGTCGTCGCCGGTGCACTTGGAGGCTTCTACCCGATCGTGGGAGAAGCTTTCGTGGGCATCGGCGTTGGCGGCGCAATTGGCAGTTCCGTGATCATGGTGCTGGTCCAGCGCTTCGAGGCCGAGCACGTCGTCACGGTCTTCACACCAAGTAAGACCGTAGGGTCAACGAAGCGTCGGTTCGCCTTTGGATTGGCTGACGGGGTCTTCTAACGTCACCGAAGTACCACGGGCCTTCACAGCGTGATCTGACCGACGCCCAGGCGTTCACTTTGCTAGCCGGCGAGAGCGCGACGCCAGTACTCCGCCGAGGCAACCATGTCGGCGAGTACGTCGTCATCGTTGGCCTCGAACGAGGGGATGACCTCCAAAATGAGTGACACCTCGTTCGCGCCCGATCGAGCGATTGCGTCAAGTACTCGAGAAGCGTCGATACGTCCGAGCGCGTTGGCCCGTTCGGTAAACGGCCAATGGTGATCGCCCTCGGCGTCGCTCTGTTGGAGTTGGATCACGGGTGCGACGGGGCTCATCGTTTCCAGCCATACGTAGGGATCGCGCTCGTCGTCTGAGGATCCGAACACGCATTGGTGACCGACGTCGAGACAGAGTTGGATCGGCACGTGCGCGTCGTCGCCAGCGCGCAAGAGCCGCGTGATGCCCTCCATCGAGGACGGCTCGCGTGCCGTCGCAAGATTCTCTACGAGAAGGTAGTCAAGACCGAGCTCTCGTGCGTAGCGAGCGAGTTCCGCCAGGCTTTCTTCCAGCAGCGTTTCGAGCTCCGCTCGCCGCGCGAGGTTCCGAAAGTCGCTTACGGAGTACGCGCCGACGTGCCCTCCGGTTCCCTTCGCACCAAGCGCCGCAGTAAATTGCACGCCCCTCTTGTACCACGCGAGCGCTCGATCTCGAGCGGACGCACTCGGAGCGAGAAGGAGATTGGAGGAATACGCCGCAAGACCCGTGAACGTTGAGTCGATGGAGAGCCCACGTTGATCGCACGCCGAGCGAACATCGTTGGCTTGCTCCAAGAGTCCCTCGGTAGAGGTATCAAGATCGACGAGGTCCAAACTGTGTTGGATCAGATCGAGACCGAGATCGTTCTTGACGATCGCGGCCCACGCCGCTGGCTCAGGCCAGCGTTTCACCGCGAAGCAGTTGTTCACGCCTAAGGAGAATGTGGTCACTACGCACCGCTCTCTTTCGTTGGGGCGTCCGCGTGATGCAAGGCCGTCGCGCGGCGCGCCGACTCGAACCAGCGTTGTCGCGGCAGCAAGGCCGCCTGGAGCGGTTCACTCGGTTGAAATCGCTTCGATCGCGCCAGCGTGTGACGGATTGCCACGACAACCTCGTCGGAAAAACCCGCGGCCTGGGCAGAGAGTAGCGCGGCGCCATTTGCCGACGCGTCCGCCTCGAGGTGACAGACCGGCCGGCCGAGAAGGTGCGCTTTGATGCGTCCTAACACGGCGATCTGCGCGCCGCCACCGGAGACTCGCAGTTCGTCGAGTGGTGAACCGGCACGCTGAAGTATTGCCACGCGCGAAGCCACGCCGAGAGCAACGCCTTCCATGACGGAATACGCGAGGGCAACGCGGTCATGACGGTCTGAGAGTCCAATGAAGGCGCCACGTACCGTCGGGTCATCGCGCTCACCGTCACCCATGTAGGGAAGGAAGATCGGGGCGACCTCGCAGGGGTCTTCCTTCCCGGCACGATCTCTCAGGCGACGAAGGCCCGTCGCGGCATCGCGCGAAAGGTCTTCGAAGCTGGCCAGGCCAATGTGTTTGACGGCCCATTGCAGGGCCGCGCCCGTCGTATTGAGACCGACCTCAGTCGTCAACCGATCGGGAACGACGTGGTTGTAGTGCGTGATTCGTCGGTCGCGACGAATCACGTCAACGACCGAGTTGAGACAGGACGACGCGCCAGACATCTCACTGATCGGGCCGCGCTCTGTGACGCCCGCGCCGAACGCGACACACTGACTGTCACCCGCACCGATGACGATCGGAATACCCGCTCGAAGTCCGGTTTCCACTGCTGCCTTCGCCGAGAGGTTCTCCACCACGGTCCAGGAGGGAACAACGATGGGGAAGAGCCCACTGTCGAGTTCGAACTGGCCAAAGAGGTGGCTAGACCACTGGCGTGCAGTGATGTCGAAGAACAGTGTGGCGTTCGCGTGACTTTCGTCAGTGAGGAACTGACCCGTCAAGCGGTGGAGCACGACGTCACGCGGTTGCAAGAATTTGTACGTGGCGTCAAAGGTCTTTTGCGCGTGTTGTCGGAGCCACAGTATTTTTGGGCCGACGTGAAAAGCCTCAGGCGTGTGACCGGTGATGTCGTGGTACGTGTCCGCACCGACGCGTCGTCGCATCTCAGCTGCCTCGACGAAAGCACGATTATCGCGATAGATCAGTCCGGGCCCGACCGGTCGGCCCCGTCGATTGACTGGGGCGACGCTCGGAGACTGGCCGGTCAGACCAAGTCCCGCTACCCGACGTTTCACTCGCTCGGGCAGACGCCGCAGTGCTTGCACGGCGTGTTCGCTCCAATCGAGAGGATTTTGTTCAGCCCAGCCCGGATTGGACACGATCGTTCGATACGGCTGGCGAACTTCGGCGACTCGCTTTCCGTCGAGGTCAATCGCGACTGCACGTGCACCAGTGGTGCCGACCTCAATGGCGGCGAAGAGTGGGCCGGTGTTCTTCACCGCATTTAGCCTCGAACGAATTGGTGAGCCACGATTCGATCTGGTTCCAGTGTCGCAATAAAGCCATTTAAAATACCGGTCCCGTAGTCGCTTCCGGGATTGACGCAGAGGGTTTTACCAATGAAGCGAGATCCGGCTGATTCATGGATGTGACCGTGGAGTCCGAGCAGCGGTTGGACGCGCTCGATGACGGCGCGCACGCCGGTACTGCCGACGGGTCCCATCTTGACTTGCCCCGCCGCTGACTGCACCGTGAGATTGGCGTCGAGCACGGGTGCTTCATCGATACCCGTGTCGAAGGGGGGAACGTGAAGATTGAAGATTGCTCGTGATGGATCTTCGAGTTGTTCGCACATCTTCATGACCCGTCGATCAATTTCGTCATCGGCGAGTTCTCGATAGCTGTGCCATGGAGTGACGTTGGAGTAACCCAGCGAGATCATCTCATGTCCGGATTTTAGTTTGAGGACCTTTTCGTCAGAGTGCGTTCCCCACGGCGCCTCGTCCAAGATCGTGGCCAACTCGCTGGGGTCATCGTTGCCGAGCATCCAGTACACCGGAATATCAAGAGGTCGAAGTCGCTCGTCGGCGAGTTCCATCCACCGATGCACGCGATGCTCCATAAGTTTCACGAAGAGAGCTTCCATGGTGCCTTCGGCCTGCATCGCCGCAAGTTCGCCCGGCTCTGCGCGGTAGGGGTAATAGCCAAAATCGGAGATCAGTTGTTCAAGCGCCGTGAGTTCCGGCCCTTCTTCGATCTCGTAGTGCGCTCCGCGAAAGGTGCATTCGTACGTCGAGCCACCCTTGTGCGTCATCGCCTGAATGGCTTTGCCGGCGATGTCGCCGCCAAGGATCATGACGTCGGCACCGTACGCTTTGCCGCCGTTCAGAAACTTTCTAAAGCACTTCTCCGAACCGTGGATGTCGGTGGCGAAGTAGAGAACCGAACGAGGAGCCTTGGACCCAAGAAAGCGGCTCACGAAACGGCGGCTTCTCGCTCTGCCTTAAACAGTGCAACCATCCGTGCCGCCCGCTCAGGATCTACGCGCGTCCACGTCGAACCCTCTTCCTTCAAACTGGTTCCGACAATCCCACCGTCAGCTACGGCCAGCATTGAAGTGACGTTCGTGTCTCGAACACCAGTGTTCGCCAGGACCGGAAAGTCACCGACCGCCTCTTTGGCCTCGACGAGGTCGCTGAGTTCGAGTTCTGCGCCAGCTGCTGGCCCGCTGATCAAGAGGACGTCGACGCCCATGTAGACCGCGCCCTTCGCTCGGTCCGCCACGGGCCTATTACTCACGGACTTTGAAGACTCCGGCGTGATGTTGGCGAAGATCTTCACGTCATCGGCGCCGATCGCGTGTCGATAGGCCGCGATGTCGCCGAAATCTGGCGCGAAGAGACCCATGTCGCTCTCGTAGACGCCCGTGAAGACTTCGCGTACGAAGCTGGCGCCTGTGGCGCGGGCGACCGCGACGGCCACTTTGGCGTCCCAGAGGAGGTCGACGCCGAAGGGGAGGCGGATATCCGCACGGAGACGACCAATGACCGCCGCCATGGCGGCGCCGGCCTCAACTCCAACCGACGTTGAGTACGGAAGGTCGTGTTCGTTGCAGAACAGCAGGCCATCGACGCCAGCATCTTGCAACGCGTGAACCTCATGGGCGAGCGATTGATAGATCTTCTCCATACCGCCGTCAGCGTCGTGGCGAGGACGTCCGGGGAGACCAAGGAGGTGACACATTGCGATCAGCGGCTTCTTCACGCCGAATATTTCGTTCAAAACGTCCACGGTACTCCTCCAAATTTTGAGCGAACGACGAGCAAACTATCACAGTGTAAACGGACCACTTTGCCGGTGTGCTCGCCACATTGTGTCGCACCAAAGTCATCGCGCCAAGAAGAGAAGACAGAGCGTCCTGAGTAATCGTTGTTGCTACGTGTCCAATAAGTGGAACACAATGTTGAGACCTTCTCCACATCGACGTGCATCACGTCGTCGCGACATCGCAATGGTGTCTGAACGTTTACTTCTAAACGCGTCGATGAATTCGCTGATAGAAGCCCATGAACACTTGCTTTGCGAACATCGCGAAGGTAACTTGCACTGAGGATGTCTTGAGCACGGGGGTTCATTGCGTTTCGACGTGACGGACGACATCGTTAATTTATGGGGGGATTATTAATGTCGACTACACCGACGACTTCGGAGGGTGGACAGTTATTCCTCCGCAATAGCACTGGTTTGGTGCGAGAAGCCTCGGCCTTTGATGCAATGATTTTCAACGCCGTGTTCTCTGCGCCTGTTGGTGCAGCACTCGCGTGGGGTGTGTTCTTCGCCCTCTCAGCGTTCCCTGGCGCCGACCTCGTCACTGCGACACTCGTCTCGTTTGTCTTGAACATTCCGGTCATCATCATGATGTCGTTGATGGCGTCGAGCATGCCCAGAACTGGTGGCGACTACGTCTGGGTGAGTCGAATCCTTTCGCCTCCTGTGGCCGTGGTATCGAACTTTGCGGCCGCGTTCTCGGGAATGATCGGCGCGACGTTCTGGGCACGGTACTTCGCCGTCTTTGCGCTCGGTCCGGTGCTTGTTTCGTTCGGAGTGATCTTTCACAATCCCAGCTTGATCGCGTGGGGCGACCGTTTTCAAACCAACAACACCTGGATTTTCATTGGCGGACTGTTCATGATCGTGCTGATGACGCTCATTTTGATCTCTGGCACGAAACGAACCATGCGTTGGCAGAACGTCTTTTGGATCATCGCCTCCATCGGAACGTTCATCGCTTTCGTCGTGCTGATTTTCGCAAACCCGACGACCTTCAAGCACAACTTCAACGCGCTGTCTGTTCGATTCGGGGCTACGGGAAACTCCTACGACAAAGTCATCCACGCGGCACGTGGAACGATTGCCCTGCACCCCAACGCGGGTCTCATGTCGGCGACGTTGCCAGCAGTGTTCGTGATCATGACCTTCATGATGTGGAACTGGTGGAGTGTCTATCTTTCGGGTGAACTTAAGAGCGCGGGCAACCGCAACCGGCACTTGAAGATCATGTTCTCGGCGCTGACGTGGGACGTGGTCTTCCTTGTCCTGGGCGTGCTCTTGATCTTCAAAGTCGCTGGCTACGCGTTTATCTCCGCCGCAGGAGCTGCCGGCAATACTGCGTACGTCATCCCGACAGGGCCCTTCTACCAATTCTTGGCGTCGTTGGCCTCCAATTCAAGGACGCTCGGGGTTCTCATCGTGGGCTCGTTTCTCTTTTGGAGTCTTCCCGCGATGGTTGGCAACAGTTTCATGCCGATTCGAAGTGTGTTTGCGTGGGCGTTCGATCGTTTGCTCCCCGCGAAGTTGGCCGACGTCAACGAACGCACGCACACGCCAGTGCCGGCGATTCTCACCGTCATGGGCCTCATCACCGCGATGCTTCTTTGGAGCGTGAACGGCACGAGTTTCCAGCTTTGGCTTGCGCTAGGCGTTCTTGCCGGCATCGTCTGTGTTTGGATCGTCTCGATTGCAGCGTTTACGTTTCCCAATCGCCGACCTGATCTCTACCAGGCGTCACCAGCCAACGTGAATTGGTTCGGGATTCCGGTGTTAAAGATTGTCGCGCCACTTTCCTCGCTGGTCATGGCGTTCTTGGTGTACGACGTCTTGAAGTACCCAGCGCTGGCGATCCAGTCGTATTCGCACTGGTGGTACGTGCCAGGGTTCATGGCTGTCGTCGCCGCTGCCGGGCTCGCGATCTTCTACATCGCTAAGGCGGTGCGAAAGGGTCAGGGCATCAACATCGACCTGGTCTACAAAGAGCTACCCCCCGAATAAAAATCGGCGCCCCGGATACGCCCCTGTTGGGCGTGTCCGGTGCGCCGTTTAGTGGCGAACGTCCTCGGGAAGTTCGTACCAACGAACTCGTTCGCCTACGAGTGCGCGAGATTTCCAGCCAATGGTTTTCTTCCCGTGATCGAGGGCTGAAACGATCTGGTCAATGCGCTCGCTTACCTGATCGGCCATTCCCGGTGGAAGTTCGAACGTCGCAAGCGAGTCGCGAACGACGACGAGATTGAGTTGAACGGTGTGCTCGAATCCCCAGTCGGCGCCAAGAAGTGACACGAGACGCGCGGTTTCGATGGTGTCGTTCTTGCCGTCACCGAGCGCGTGATCGGCAAGCAGCGTGACGAGGTCTTGGTTGTCTTTCAAGTTCAACTGCACGACCTGCAGTTTGGTGAGAAGGAGTTCGGCAAGGGGCACCGTCAATGGATCGACGTCCAGGCGTTGCCGAAAGTCGATGTTATGGCACATCTGGAAGCGGTCCAAGAGAACGTCAAGCGGCCGGTTGCGCACTGGATCCATGAAGTTCAATCGAGTGGCACCGTGGATTGCGTTGAACATCTTGTCGGGTACGTAGCCCATCTCTTCGAAAAAAGCGACAGTCTTCTTGCGGCCACTCGAGAGAGTCATAACGTCTACATCGCTGTACGCGCGACGCAGACCAGCAAGCTTCGCACTAGGTGAGCGAAGGAAAACGGCGACGCCACCAATGAGTCGGATTGGCAGATTCTGCGCCGCCGCGGCCTGCGCGATTCTCAATCCTTCGTCACACGGATCGTCCAAGGGCGGCAAAATCGACTGCGAAGACTCAGACATGAAAAAAGTATAGTGGTGCGAATTGGAGGTATTTGTGGCGACTGTTGGGCCGAATTCATTCGATGGAAAGCTTGCACTTGTAACTGGAGGAACGTCGGGGATTGGTCTCGGAATCGCGAAAGCAATGTTGCAGCGCGGCTACCGCGTCGCGGTCACCGGTCGAGATAGTGAACGTGGAGACACCGTCGTCGAAGAACTTCGCACGATCGGCGAAGCGTGGTTTGTGCGCGCGGACGCCGAGAGTGACGAGGAGATCGTTTCATCGGTAGATGAGGCGGTTGAATTACTGGGAGGACTGGACGCACTGGTCAACAACGCGGGCGTGGCGCTCAATGCTCCGCTTCTTGCCACGCCGGCCGATGAGTTCGATCGGTTGATTCGAGTGAATCTTCACGCACCACTCGTCTACGTTCAGGCAGCACAGCCACATCTCGCCAAGAAAAGAGGCGGTGTCGTGAACATTTCGTCCGATGCCGGACTACGTGGCGAGCAACCAATTGGGGCGTATTCAGTGTCGAAGGCCGGATTGGTGATGATGAGTCGAATGCTCGCGCTCGATCTCGCCCCTTACGGGATCCGCTGCAACTGCGTCTGCCCGGGCGCGACGCCACCAGGGATGCGTCACACCGGACCCGTCGGTGATTCCGACGCGGGCGAAGACACGTCGAAGTGGCAAGCGCCCCCACTCGGTCGCTTTGGGCGACCCGAGGACATCGGCGCTGCGGTTCTGTTCTTCCTAAGTGAGGAATCGTCATTCTGTTCCGGCACGGAGCTCCTGGTGGACGGCGCGATGCAGGCCGGTGTCAGTTTCTAGAACCTCAACCTCCAAGCTCCTAATTCGGGGACGTGGGTGGAGAATGAAGTTGAAGACGAAACAGACAATCGACGTGGTGGCGCGAAACGAGCGTCGAATGCGTTGGTGTTGAGTAGGTAGCGACTGCGTAGCGACTTCGATAGGGCAACTGCTGCGTGCGACCGAGCGATTCTCACCCTCCAAGTGGCCCACGTCTTGTTCGTTCCCGCGCGAATCTCTTCCGGGCGACGGTGGCTTGTTTCGCGAATCAGATGTTCCCTATGACTCGTTGAACATCCGCTCGAGGAGTCCCATTTTGATCGCAGGACGGCTGGCGAAGACGAGGAGCAGTGACGCTTCGCGAGTTGAGCGCTCGGCGACGTCGCCTGAAATCGCCGAGCGGCTCCCCGTGGAGACGGCGAGTACGTGAGCACAGCGCACGGCCAGCGTCGAGGCGCGAGCGCGAGCCGCATGTATCTCGTCGACACCAGCGCGGTTGAGTTCTTCGCGCGTGCTTCGAAGTTCGTCGTCGAGCACGGAAGGCCCGATCAGATCGCAGCAGCGACGCGTGACACCGAGGGCGAGTGAACCGTTGACGCGAAGTCCCTCTGGTCGCTCGAGTCCTGGAGCGTAGGGTTGGCTCCCCACGTAACGATCATGAGGAACCTTCACGTTCGAGAACGCCACTGTCACGGTTGAACTTGCGTTCATCGCCGAAAGACGTACCGGTGTCACCGTCAGGCCCTCGCACAACGACGCGTCGAGCACGAAGCTCGCTACGCTCGATGTACCTTCTCGTGCCGTCACCACGAGCTTGTCGACAGTGCCCCAGCCGCTGACCCACGGAGCATCTCCGTTCAGCAACCATCCATCGTCGGCCACTTCCGCTGTGAGTCGCGCGGGGCCGGGCAACAGTCCTCCCAGCGAGATCCCTCCTTTGACCTGGCCGCCGATGACCAATGGCAACATCGAGCGAAGGTCTTCGGGCGTGGCCGGGTCGAGGACAGCGCTTAAGAGTCGAAAATGCTGCAGCCACACGAAGGTCGTCGTCAAACACGCAGCGGCAAGTTGCTCGACGAGGTCGCAAGCCTCGGTGAAGCCGAGCTCCAATCCTCCGACGTCTTTGGGCGCGAATGCTCCGTACAGTCCGGCGGCGGCGAAGGCATCGAAATGACTGGGAGGAATGGTGAGCGACTCATCGACGAGGGCCGCGTCACGAGAAAGGAGTTCGATGAGTTCTGGGATCGGCTTGAAAGATTCCACCGCTCCATACTTGTCGGCACTTGAATTGGCAGTATGTTCCGCTTGAGAGAACTCCCACGAATTGTGATAGAACGCACACTATGGATGTTCACCATCGTCACCATCTAATACTGCGGTCGCTCCAAGAGCACGGGGAGGTGCAGGTCAGTTCACTGGCGTCCGCGTTGGACTGTTCGGAAATGACGATTCGACGAGACCTTGAGTCCCTCGAAGGGCTCGGAGGTTTGCGACGGGTCCACGGTGGTGCGGTCAGTCTGTATCTCAGCGCGGAAGAGGCTCCGTTTGACATACGTGCTCTCGAGAACATTGAAGCCAAGACAGCGATCGCCGTGGCCGCGGTCGACCTCCTCGTCGAGGGTGAGACGGTCATCTTGGACGGAGGATCGACGACGATGGAAGTCGCCCGGTCCATGCGTCAGCGCCGCCTCACCGTCATGCCGCTCGCCCTTCGGCCCGTCTTCGAACTTGACGGCTGCCAGGGCATCAAGTTGCTCCTTCCCGGAGGAGAGGTTCGCACTAAGGAACTCTCGCTGGTGGGCAGTCTGAGCGAGCACGCTTTTTCGCAGTTGCGATTCGACACGTTCGTCATGGGCGTCTGTGGCATTGACGTCGTCGCCGGCGTCACCACGCAGATGCTCGCCGAAGCCGACGTGAAAAGGGCCGCCGCGAAGGCAGCTCGTCGAGTCATTGCAGTGGCAGACGCGTCGAAGATTGGTCGCGTCGCCTTCGGCCACGTCTGCGACGTCGCGGATATCGACATCTTGGTCACCGACGCCTCAGCCGATGATCGGATCGTCAATGAACTCATCGCGGCGGGTGTCGACGTTCGTCGAGCATGAGTACTCGTGAACGAGGTAAGCCGGCGAAGTTCTCCGACGCGGGACGTGGGATGCGCAACGCCGTCGTCGCAGTTTTCTTCGTCCAAGGTTTTCTCTTCGCGTCATGGACGGCGCACATCCCTCACGTGAAAGACCACCTGCATCTGAGTGACGGTTCGCTGGGGATCGCGTTGCTCGGTGCGCCTGCTGGTTCGATGCTCGCGATGCTGGCGGTGTCGCGGCTTCTCCCCAGACTTGGGAGTCGCCGTGTAGTGCGCATGGCACTCGTGGGGTACTGCCTCGCCGGTCCCCTCGTGGGTCTCAGCACCTCACTCGTCACGTTCTTCATCGCGTTCTTGCTGTGGGGGATCTTTCAGGGTTCACTCGACGTTGCCATGAACGCGCAAGCCATTGCGGTCGAAGGACGGGCGGGCCGTCGTCTCATGTCCGGGTTTCACGGGTCGTGGAGCATGGGTTCGTTGGCCGGCGCCGGAGCAGGTGTGCTGGGGGTCGGACTCGGCTGGTCGCTGAGCGAGCAACTTCTCATCTTTGCGGCGCCCTGTCTCTTCGTGGTGGGGTGGCTGTCGACTCGGATGATCACCGACGATCACGCTCGAGTCGAGAGTCCTTCCGGACTGACAGGGAAAGCTCGCTGGAGTCTCTTGCAGAAAGCGATAGTCGTCTTGGCGGCCATCGCCTTCGCCGACATGTTCTGTGAGGGCGCGGTGGCGGACTGGACAGCGGTGTACCTGCACGGGACGCTCCACACGTCGGCCGTCGTCGCCGGACTCGGGTACGCGGCGTATCTCCTCATCATGATGACCGTGCGACTCTTGGGCAACAAGGTGACGAATCGATTCCCCGTCTACGTGGTGCTACCGCTGCTCGCGATCATCGGCACCGTCGGACTCGGCGTCGGACTGATCGTCAATCGGCCGGCGAGCGTCCTGGTGGGCTTCATGTGTCTCGGGGCGGGCTTGGCGTTGGTCGTGCCCATGGTCTTCAGTGCCTGCGGGCACATTGCCAACGTTCACCCAGGCACGGCCGTCGCCACGGTCTCGGCGTGTGGGTGGACGGGGTTCGTCCTCGGTCCTCCTCTTATTGGAGCGATCGCCTCGCTGACCTCGCTGCGGACAGCTCTGTTCTTGCTGCCACTGCTCACTGCGGTGGTCGTGGTGGCGACTGG
>DASZHK010000147.1:0-26683 GCA_035937905.1 Acidimicrobiales bacterium | reverse complement strand
AAGATTCGACGTGCGGGCCTGAATGGACAGCGCGATGACGGCGACGAGAAGCGCGGGCTCGGCGAGTGCGCCAACCGTGATGGCTCGGCTCGACCCCATGCCCCCAAAGGCGGTGCCGGTGTCGAGGCCCGCCAACGCCATGGTGACCGAGCCCGTCAAGAGGAGATAGACGATCACGAAGAGATCGGCGCTGGTACTCAGAAGTGGGTGCGTCGTCACCAAGGGCGATATCGCCACCGCCAACGCGGTAGAACCCAGCACGATCAGTGGCGCTGCGGCCAGGACCACGCTCGAGTGACGAGCGCGAAGACTCTCCTTCCCCATGAGCTTTCGGAGATCTCGAAGCGGCTGATGGATGGGCGCGCCCACGCGTCCCTCCGCGCGGGCTCGAACCTTGGCCATCAGTCCGATCAGCAGCGGTCCGCCGAGGACGATGAGGACCACTTGCAGAATCGACGCGATGATCGCGTAGCCGAGAGGTGGGCCGACGTACGTCACGCCAACACCACCAAGACGATCAGGAGCGCGACGAAGCCGAACGCCAGGTAGCGGTGGACGCAGCCGTTCTGAAGACGTCGTGCAGCGACGCCAACGCGCGTGAACGTGCGGACGACCGGTTGGTACGCGAGGCGTTCGACGGCGTCGTCGACACGGCTCTCGTACGAGAGTGACTGCTCGTAGTACTGCGATTCGACGGCGTGGGTAACTTCCACGTCAGTCTCTGGACGAAGCACGTCGGCGAACACGCGTTGGAGGGGCTCGGCGTACGACGTCGCCGTGTACTGCATGCGGGCCGTGAGAGGGTCGCCTCCCCCACGCCACGCCGCTACGCGGCGCGCGGGACGACGGAGCATCGCTTTCACTCCCATGACCAGTGCGACGAAAAGCATGAAGCCAACCAACAGCATCGCTGGCTCGATCGCGCCGTTCAGGTGATCGAGGGTGAGTCCGACCCCGCCCTCAACAGAACGAGGGACGACGCGCGCTGAACCGACGTTCGCGGCGCGACTCACGAGGGGTATGACCAAACCCGGCACCACCCCGAGGACGACGCACGGTACGCAAAGAATCGCCATTCCGATATGCATCGCTCGCGGCACTTCGCGGGCCGACGCCGCGCCAGGCGATCGCGCTTGACCTAGAAAACCGATGCCGATGACTTTCACGAAGGCGACGGCCGTCAAGCCGCCCGTCAGCGCCAGCGCGACGACGCCCACCAACAGCACGATCAACGTCAGGGAACTCTTGTCAACAAAGCCGTGCAGTAGCCCCTGCAGCACGAGCCACTCGCTGGAGAAGCCACTGAAGGCGGGCACAGCAACGATCGACAGAGCACCGACGCCGAAAAGAGCCGTCGTTATAGGGATTCGGCGAATCAGTCCACCGAGCTGATCGAGACTTCGAGTGCCCGTCGCGCGTTCAATGGCACCCGCACCGAGGAAGAGACAGCCTTTGAAGGCCGTGTGCGAGACGACAAGGAGCAGGGCGCCGATCAAGGCCAGATGAGCATCCCTTGAGTGACCGGTCACTGCGAGAGCGCCAGAACATCCAACACCGATCAGCACGAGCCCGAGGATGTCGATCGTGGAGTACGCCAACAGTCGTTTGAGATCGACGCTCGTCACCGCGTGCAGCGCGCCGAAGAGGGCGGACACGACGCCGAGCGCGACGACGACGACCCACCACCAGAGCGTGCCTCCTCCCAGGAGATCGTTGCCGACTCGCACGATGCCGTAGACGCCCATGGCCACCATCGCGCTCGACATCAACGCTGACACCGGACTCGGTGCCTCGGGATGGGCCTTGGGTAGCCACACGTGAAACGGCACGGCGCCCGCCTTCGACGCGAAGCCGATCAACGTGAGCACGAAGGCAAACGACCGCAGCGTTGGCGACGAAGCGGCGACGTGCACTCTGATGTCCGCGAACGTTTGACCACCCTTCAGTGACAACAGAAGGAGTCCGAGAAGTATTGACGCCGCCCCGAGTTGCGTCATCGCGCCGTACCACTGCGCGGCCGTGCGCGCTTCGGCGTGTCGACGCTGTTCGACCACGATCAACAACATCGAACTCAGCGCCATGAGTTCCCACGCGAACATAAAGGTGACGACACTCGACGCCACTGGCACGCTCAACAGGGACATCAAGAACAACAGCAACAGGCTGAGTGCGATACGAGAACGAAGTTCGCCCTTCGCGTACCCGACGTAGTAGACGAGCGTCGCGAGGCCGACGAAGGACGTCATGGCGACGAAGAGGGCCCCGAGTGGGTCGAGCGTAAGGTTTATCCCGGTCAAAGGCAGGACGAGAGACGAATGGAACGACGCCTCGCGACCGCTCATCAAGACACGTGTGGCCGCGATGAAGGTCAGGAGACACCCGGTCGACCCACTGAGTGACGCGACGACGACGCGACGTTCGATCGGGAGTGCCAGCGCCGCGACGAGTCCGACGACGCAACAACCCAGACCGACCAGGAAGAGCACCACGACTATCGGCCGGTGAGGCTACGCAGCGCCTGGGTGATCGCTTCGGGATGAGGAGGACAGCCGGGAATGCGAACGTCCACGTCGACAAAGGAGTCGAGCGTCCCGGCAACGCCGTACGCGTCTCGAAAGATGCCGCCGTTCACCGCACAGTCGCCGCACGCGACGACGACAGCCGGGCGAGGCAGCGCGTCAAGTGTCCGTACCAACGCTCCGGCCATGTTCCTCGTTACGACGCCAGTGACTAACACCCCGTCCGCGTGGCGCGGTGAGGCCACCAGTCGTGCACCAAATCGTGCGGCATCGTACGTGGGCGCGAACGCCGAGGCGATCTCCACTTCACAGCCGTTACACGAGCCGACGTCCACGTGGCGGAGTTGGAGCGAGCCCCGGAGCCGAGTGCCGCGCACCACGTCGGGCATCGTGGGCGCGAGCTCGGTACGCGCTCTCGAGAAAAGTGAGCGGAAGATGGATCCCTTGCGGTGCCGGAACGTCGACATAGGTCCTACCTGTCGACAGACCACGGCGAGGACTCGTCGACTCGC
Organism: Acidimicrobiales bacterium; assembly: GCA_035937905.1. Classification (GTDB taxonomy): domain Bacteria; phylum Actinomycetota; class Acidimicrobiia; order Acidimicrobiales; family RAAP-2; genus RAAP-2. Next base: position 23,652 of record DASZHK010000147.1, on the reverse strand, counting down.
TGCACCCTCGTGCGCCGAGTGTCAACGTCAATCCCGCCTCGCCCTGTCACCGTCACCGTCACCCAGGACCTACGAGTTCCTCGAGTGTCTGGCGTGCACGACCGAGCGTCATCGCGAGGACCGATCGGGCCGCGGCCAGGAAGTCGCCGACCGATGGATCGGTGACGCGATACGTCACAGTATTTCCCGCGCGACTGGATTGAACAAGTCCAGTGCGTTTTACGACGTTGAGATGTTGAGACAGAGAGGAAGGTTCGAGCCCGGTAGAAGCGAGAAGGTTGGTGACTGACATCTCACTGGCCGCCAACAGTTCGAGAATTCGAATTCGGGCCGGATGGCCTAACGACTTGAAGAGTTCAGCTTTGGCGACGTAGAGCGGCTTGCTATTTCCCGAGTCATTCATGGAATTAGTATATCCATGAATTCATAGATTGCTTAAACCATGGGAACTCCCTGACACTGCACTCGGGAGGATTTCTCAACGAAAGGGGACCTTCGAAATCAGGCCGTTTGGTCCTGGTTCTCGCCAATCGTCGCTCGATTCACGGTCGGACCATCAATTTTGGTGAAGAAGTGACCACGTAGGTCGTTGACGAATCGAGAGCGACGCGCACCCTCGATCTGAGGGCGCCGCTCTCTCTTGGGCTCCTGGCAAAGAAAAGCGGCGTGCCATAATGGCCCTTCATGAACGAGTCCACAGGTCACGGTGAGCGATGGCCGGACGAAGATTTAGATACCAGCTACTTCGGCGAAGGTCACCCCGATGGATTGCCGGTCTTCGAGACCAAAGTTGGCACGCACCTACGAAATCGCCGCAAGGTCAACAGCCCCTCACAGTTGTCGGACCTTCAGGAATTAATGAAGTTCAAGGCCAGTCATGGACGCTGGCGCATCGCCAAGGATCTCGTGGGACTGGTTCGCCGAGGGCACGGCGGAGAGAGCGACGAGTCGTACTTTGACAAGCTACGCCGTGAGACAGGGCGCGGTAAGTCCGAGTCGTCGACCTACGGATTGGCCGAGGTAGAGGGCCACCCGGTGGTGCTCTACGCCATGAACTGGGACTTCTTTGCCGGATCGCTCGGTGTGGTCTCAGGCGAGAAGTTCCAGGCCGCTGCCGATCTGGCGATCAGCAAGAAACTCCCCTTCGTCAGTGTGTACGCGTCGAGTGGCGTTCGACAGCAAGAGAACTTCGCGGGACTGACGCAGATGACACGCATGGTGGAGGCGATCCGTCACTACAAGGAGAAGGTCGCCTTGCCCCACGTCGCCGTCTTGCTCGGCAACGTGTGGGGCGGCGTTTCAGCGAGCGCGGTGCCCAACGCGGACCTGATCCTCGCCACGTCGGGCACCAATTTCGGTTTCGCCGGTCCCAACGTCATCGAGGCCTTCGAGGGTTCAGCGGTCCCCCTCGACTCCCAGAGCGCGGAGGCCAACCTGCTGGACCGCAATATTGACGTGGTCGTCTCCGACGTGGGAGAACTCGTGTGGTACCTGGGCGAGATTCTCTCCTCGACGAACCTTCCTGACCGACATCACCAGCTCACCACCGAGACGTTGCCACTGATTCGCAACGTGAGCGTCGCCGATCAGCGACGCGTCTTCACTTTCGGTCCCGTCGGCATTCGCGGACCCCGTCTCGACGACGCAACGGATTCGGTCCCACGACTACCGGCACCGGCTCGACTCGCGCGTGCGAGCGATGAATCCGACGCGCTGGTGGAGCAGTACCAGGACTTGATGACCGACGCGAACCGCGTCGATCTTGAGTTCATCCTTCACTACGGCTTCAGCGACTCCGTCGCGGTCTACAACTACGTGCAAGAGGTCGGCTACAAGCGCTACCCCGCCATCGTCGGCGCGTTCGCCAAGATCGGGTCGCAACCGTTCGTCATCGTAGGAACGCAGCCTTCGTATCAACTCATTGGCGACACGGTCATCAAGCGGCCCTCGAATCCCGCGCCCGAGGATTTTTTCTTCATGGAGAGGATGCTCGAGATGGGCGAACGCCTCGGCCTGCCCGCGCTCTTCGTCACCGACACCTTGGGAGCCAAGCCGACCTTGGAGAGCGAGCGCCGGGGCCAGTCGCGCGCCATCGCGCGCTCGATCCTCAAAGGCATTGACTACTCGCATCCGGTGATCTCGTTGGTCGCGGGGGCCCTCGGGAGCGGAGGAGGCTTGGCCACGACCCCGATGGCCGATCACGTGATCATGATGCAAAAGGCGATGGCCTACGTGGCCGAACCGCGCTCAGCCGCCTCGATCCTCTACAAGACCCCGGACCCTTCGCGCGACCAGATCCGAACCACCCTCGCGACCATGCGATCAACTGCACAGGACCAGCTCGATCTCGGGCTCATCGACGAGATCGTCCCCGAGGGCGACAATCCATTTGCGACGGTAGAACTCATCCACGCGGCCATTCTTCGCTCGTACGTTGAGCTGGCGCAACTCTCCGAGAAACGTCTACGGAGCCGGCGCCAAGAGAGAATTCGCGGCCTTCGGGCCTTCGAGATCATTCAAGAGTGAGACGTCCACCACCCTCATTGGTAGCGACAACATTTTGCAGTATGCGGGTTGGTCGTTCACCTCAGAATGAGCGTGACCGCACGATTGCTTCGGGGTGTTCGCGTTGACCAACGCAAAGGTCTGACAGATCACCTTCACCGTTTCGCACGATCGTCAAATTTTTGAAGTGAAAAGGATCCTGAACGACTCGGAGTGATTTATTCCTGCAAGCCCGCCGCGTAAAAGGTGCGTCCGCAAAAACTCAATGCGGAGCAGTGGATGGCCCGGATCCGACGACGGTGAGCAGCAAATCGCCACCTTCGACATTGGCTACGGACTCGACTGCGACACGACCAACGATTCCAGCAATGGCCGTAGTAATGGACGCCTCCATCTTCATCGCTTCAATGATCGCCACCGTTTGTCCTGCGGCCACTCGGTCTCCGACCTGCACCCGCACCGAGACGACGCCCGAAAATGGTGCGGCGACTTCGGAGAGATCGCCGGTCGCCTTTTCTCGATGAAGCGTTCGATCCGTCGCCGCGAGGTCACGAACGCTCAGGGCTCGCTGCTGACCGTTCAGGCGGCAGTACACCGTGCGGAACCCGGCGTCGTCCACGTCTCCCACCGCGTCGATGCTCAAGAAAAGCGAGACCCCAGGCCCTAACGTCACTTCGACCTCTTCACCTGGCTCGAGGCCGTAGAAAAAGGCGCGTGTCGCGATGACGGAGAGGTCGCCAAAGGAGCTGACCGACTTCTCGTACTCTCTCGTTGGAGCAGCGAACAGTAGCCGGTTGAGGGTCGAGCGAACGTCAGTCGGTCTCGCCAGCGCAGCCTCGTCGTCGAGTGAAAGCTCGTCGTGTCGAACGGTGGGTACTCGACCCGCCAGCGCTTTGGTTCGAAACGGCTCGGGCCATCCGCCAGGCGGCGTGCCGAGTTCACCCTCCAGAAAACCAACCACGCTGTCGGGTATGTCGTAGGCCGCGGGATCTTTCTCAAAGGCCGCCGGATCGGCACCAATCCCGCAAAGGTAGAGGGCCAAGTCGCCAACGACCTTGGACGAGGGCGTGACCTTCACGATGCGCCCGAGAATACGGTCGGCCGCCGCGTAAAGATCCTCGACGACTTCGAACTTGTCGCCGAGTCCGAGGGCCACGGCCTGGGTACGAAGATTGGAGAGTTGGCCACCGGGAATCTCGTGGCGGTACACCCGTCCCGTTGGCGCGCTCAACCCGCTCTCGAACGGCGCGTACAAGGACCGAACAGCCGCCCAGTAGGGTTCGAGGTCGTTCAGCACGTCGAGTGACAGGCCCGTGGCGCGCGGCGTGTGATCGGTCGCCGCGACGATCGCCGCGAGTGAGGGCTGGCTCGTCGTCCCCGAAAGTGGTCCAGCCGCACCGTCCAGCGCGTCAACACCCGCCTCGATCGCGGCGACGTACGTCGCCAGTTGACCCCCGGCGGTGTCGTGCGTGTGTAAGTGCACGGGCAGATCAAAGTTCGAGCGAAGCGCCGTCACCAACTTCGTCGCTGCCGGGGCGCGCAGGATTCCCGCCATATCTTTGACGCACAGGACGTGGCATCCGGTGTCGACGAGTCGCTCCGCGAGTTTCAGGTAGTAGTCCAGCGTGTACAGCTGTTCGGCGGGGTTCGCCAGGTCGCCGGAGTAGCACAACGTTCCCTCGGCCAGTTTGCCCTCTTCAAGGACGGCCTCAATCGCGGGTCGCATTTGATTGACGTCGTTGAACGCGTCGAAGATCCGAAAGATGTCGACGCCGCTGCTCGCTGCCTCGGCGACGAAGGCAGTGGCGACCTTGTCGGGGTACGGGGTGTAACCCACGGTGTTGCGGCCGCGCAACAACATCTGCAGACACACGTTGGGAACGGCCTCTCGAAGTGCCGACAGTCGCTCCCAGGGATCCTCCCTTAGGAAACGCAGGGCAACGTCGTAGGTGGCCCCACCCCACGCTTCGAGTGACAATAAACCAGCGAGGCCGCTCGCGAGCCAAGGAGCGACGGCCACCATGTCGTACGTACGCAGCCGTGTCGCCAACAGGGACTGGTGCGCGTCGCGAAGGGTGGTGTCGGTGACGGCCACGGCGCGCTGTTCTCGCAAGGCGGCAGCAAAGGCGACGGGACCCTGCGCGGCGAGCGCTTGGCGCGATCCCGCCGTGGGCGCGCCCGTCGCGAGTGGTGGAAGTTTGGTCATTGGATCGATGGCGTGCGGTGCCGGACCATTCGGCTGATTCACCGTCACGTCGGCCAAGTACGTGAGCATTCGCGTTCCTCGGTCAAGACCACTTCGGGTATCGGCGAGATCCGGATGATCGGTCAAGAACGAGGTCGTGAGCAATCCAGCCGCCAGGTCGGGTTCGGCCATGATGGCTTGGAGGAACGCGAGATTGGTCGCGACGCCTCGAACTCGAAATTCAGCCAAGGCACGCCGGCTCCGCGCGACCGCTTCGGCGAAGGTCCGCCCCCGACAGGTCTGCTTGACGAGGAGCGAGTCAAAATAAGGAAGTATCTCGGCCCCGGGATAGGTACTGTCGTCCAGGCGAACGCCCGCGCCACCTGGCGAACGATACGTGGTGATTCGACCAGTATCGGGCCGGTAATCCTCCGCGGGATTCTCGGTGGTGATCCGACACTGCAATGCCGCACCGTTAAGCCGAATGGACGCCTGATCAATGCCGAGGTCAGCGAGCGTCTCGCCGCCAGCCACGCGTAGTTGCGATTGAACGAGATCGATGGAGGTGACTTCCTCGGTGACCGTGTGCTCGACTTGAATACGGGGATTCATCTCGATGAACACGTAGCGTCCCTCGGCGTCGACGAGGAACTCGACCGTACCGGCGTTGCAGTAGCCGACGGAGCGCGCGAAGGCGACCGCGTCCGCGCAGAGTTGGTCGCGCAATGCCGGGTCGAGATTAGGGGCGGGCGCGATCTCGATCACCTTTTGGTGACGGCGCTGAATGGAGCAGTCTCTCTCGAAGAGGTGGACGACGACGCCTTGGGCGTCCGCGAGGATTTGGACTTCGATGTGACGTGGTCGGAGCACCGCTTGCTCGAGGAACACGGTCTCGTCTCCGAACGACGACAGCGCCTCGCTGGACGCCAGCCTGATCGCCTGCTCCAGGTCATCTTTTGACTCGACCAAGCGCAAGCCGCGGCCACCCCCACCGGCGGCGGCCTTCACGAACAGAGGAAATCCGATGTCGTCCGCCAGGTCAATCAACGCCGAATGGTCACGTCGACCTTGAGGCTCCACGTCGTCGTTTGAAACGACTGGCGGAAGCGACGCCGAGCGCAAAGTTGGCAACCCCGCGGTCCGCGCGGCCTCGAGCGCGCGGACCTTGTTCCCTACCAGCTCGAGAACGTCGGATGAAGGACCGACGAACGTGAGTCCGTTCTGCGCGCACGCCAACGCGAGGCGTGGGTCTTCCGACAAGAAGCCGTACCCGGGGTAGACGGCGTCCGCGCCCGCGAGCAGCGCCACGCGGACTATTTCACCAACGTCCAAATAGGAGCGAACGGGGTGGCCCCGCTCTCCGATCTCGTAACTCTCGTCGGCTTTTTGGCGATGCAGCGAGTAGCGATCCTCGAACGCGAACACCGCGACGGACGCAATCTCGAGTTCATTCGCCGCGCGAAACGCGCGAATGGCAATTTCGCCTCGATTGGCTACGAGCAGCTTCTTTATCACGTCACGCCGTTTCTAGGGCAGTACGACAGTTGTCACGTAACAAGTCTTGCGTGCGATCGGTCGCGTCGTACATCGTCCCTTGGCTCTCTTCAATCGGTAAACGTTCGACTCTTCTGCGAAGAAACGTTGCTGGACCATAACAAATCCGTCGCGGTGCTCGTCGAGCGAAGTGATAGGCCTGCATACGATCCGGGCTAACTGGCCTCAGGAATGAACACGACGGCGTCTATTTCGACGTCGAACTCGGTCAACGCGACAGGGATCGTGGTGCGTGCGGGGAAAGGCTCGTTCACGTACTCAGCCATGATCGTGTTGAACTCCTCGAAGTAGTCCAGCGTGCTGAGGTACGCGCCAATCCGTACGGCGTTCTTGAGCGACGTTCCCGCCGCGTTCGCCACCAGCTCAAGGTTGTCGAAGGTCGCACGCGTCTGTTCTGCGAACGTGTCACCGACGCGCTCGCCGTTCTTGTCGAAAGGTCCCTGCCCCGCTAAGTACAAAAGGTCTCCCACCTTGATGCCCGCGGAATAGGGGCCTCCGGGGGGTGGCACCGACGCTGGTTGAAATCGTTCGATCATACTGATGGTCTCCTCTTATCTATTTGTGAAAACTTCTTAACGCACGAGGACCGAAGGACGCACACCGCAGTCGGTCAGCACGAGCACGCTGTGGCGAGCGAACCTCATCTTGGCGCTTTTCTTGTCCGGCTTCTGCACTGCGTTGGCCTCAAAAGTACGTGCGAACAAAGTCCACGACGACGGGCGTCGTAGCCGAGGCACTGTCGAGCATCGGTATCAGGGACCACTTGTCAAACGCCGTGCACGGGTGTGACAACCCCAGTCGGACGACGTCCCCGACGTTCAGGGGCGAATCGGCGGGGACGCGCACAAACGAATGCTGGTCATTGGTAGCGAAGAGTTCGTGATCAACGAGCGGCAGCGAGAGCACCGTGCCGTCCGGTACCACGCGTCGCAGTAGCTGAACCTCGGGAAGGCCCTCGTCGTACGGCACGTCACGTTTGCCAGCATCGAGGTACGCGAGTCCGGGCTCGGGCATCGAGATGACGCGCGCCCACACGTGCATCGCGGGATCGAACTGCGGCCCGGCCCCTCGAGTACTCGGTGTCGCTGCGCGGTAGTAGCCGTCGTCGTGCACTATGTACGCGCCCGAGCGCAACACGACGCGCGTACGCGGTGTACCGGTCGTTGAACCTTCCGGTCCGAGAATCGCCGCCACGCGGTCGAAGTATTCACTACCGCCGGCGCTCAGTACTGCTTCGAGAACCTCGTAGCGGGACTTCAACGCGCGATGCACCTCAACGAGCTGTTGCAGAAACACGTCAACGGCAGTGAGTGCCTTCTCATCGACCCCGTGAACGACGGCGCCCTCGAAGCCAGCGACGCCCGCGAGCGCTAGGGCTGGCGACGCAACGACCGCGTCGGCCACCCGCAACGCGACGTCGACGCTGCGCGCACCGGTACGCGACCCCGCGTGTCCGAGTTCGATCAACACGGCCACGGGCTTCGTTGGCGCGACCTTGGCCAGTGCCGACTCCATAATCTGCACCGCCTCGATGGAGTCAACCCAACACATGAACTCGAACTGGGGGTCGGCGTCCAATTCACTCGCGAGCCACTGGAGGCCAGCGGGTCGCAGAAACAGGTTGGCAACAATCACTCGTGGCACACCGGCGCCGCGAGCAACACGAAGCTGCGGTTCGTTGGCAACGGTAATGGCCCAGCAACCGGCGAGGAGCTGCTCACGCCAGAGTGCGGGCGCCATCGTCGTCTTGCCGTGAGGGGCCAACGACAGTCCCGCGTCGGCACACCAGCGCGCCATCGTCGCGAGGTTCGCGTCGATGGCGCGTCGATCAAGCGTCATCATGGGTGTGCTGAGTTCATCGAGCGTTGGACGCGACGCCGCAACCTCTTGCGATGAGCGGCCGTACCAGCCTGGCTGTACCGCTTTGTCACTCCAATTAAGTGTTCTCTCGTGCTCGGCTACGACAGCCGACGTCAAGTCACTAAGCCCAGTGCTCATTCACTCTCCACTTCGTATCGTCGAGGTTCCGGTCCTTGAGTGGGACACTCTTCGACGTCCCACTGTTCATTCGACACCAGGCCGGTTTGGCTCACTTTTTGAAACCATTCACGACTTCTTCCACAGCGCCCGAAAAGGCGTCAACGGTTGCGGCAATGTCATCGTCACTGTGCTCGGTAGAAAGATACATCCGACCGCCTGGCATCACAAAGACTCCCCTGCGCAAAATGGCCACGATCAACTCGTTGTAGAGCTTCCAATCGGCACTCATAAACGTGGAAAACGTGGGCGGTCCACTGATGGTTGTTGGCGTGACCTGCACGATTGCCCCCACGTTGTGGACAGTGGCCGACAAGCCCGCCGAATCGAACACCGCAGCGATCCCGTTGACGAGGGTTGCGGCGCGTCGCTCTAAGGATTCGTAGGTATCGGGCCGTCCGAGTTCGTCCAGCGTGGCCGCCGCCGCCGCGAGAACGAGTGGGTTGCCATTCAGCGTTCCGGCGTGCACGACGCCCGCCGTCACCTGGTCAATGAGGTCACCACGACCGGCGACCGCACTGAGCGGCAGCCCGCCGGCAATCGCCTTGCCTAAGACAACGAGGTCCGGTTGCACGTTGAAGCGCTCAACGGCGCCACCGTACGCCACGCGAAAGCCAGTGATGACCTCATCGAAGACGAGCACTGTTGACGTCTCGTCGCAGAGCTCACGCAGCCCTTCGAGAAAGCCTGGCTCTGGAGCGATGACGCCCGAGTTGCAGAGCACCGGCTCGACCAGAACTGCGGCAATATCGTGATTAGGGTCGGTGAGAACCTTTCGGACTTCATCGACGTCGTTCCACGCGACGAGCGTGACGTCGTCAGCGGTACGCGAACTTTGACCACGACTCTCCGGCATGGGCGGTTGTCCAAGCGACCGATAACCGAGCAGCACGGCGTCGGACCAACCGTGATAGTGGCCGGAGAACTTCACGAAGCGCTGGCGCTCGGTCGACGCTCGCGCGAGCCGTAAGGCAACTTGAACGGCTTCCGAGCCCGTGTTACTCCACAGCACTCGCTCGACACCCGGAATGATGTCGATGATCTGTTCCGCGACTTCGTACTCCCAATGATGACCCGCACCGAACGTGGTGCCACGGCCTGCCTGATCCCTCAGGGCCTCAACAATCCGTGGATGGCTGCTCCCTAGAATGAGCGGCCCCCAACCGAGGACGTAGTCGAGGTACTCGTGACCGTCGACGTCCCAAAGACGACTACCGAGCCCGTGCGTAAAGAAGAGTGGGTGCGGGGGCATCGAGGAGCGGAGTCCGGTGCTGACACCTCCGCCAAGAACCTTCTTCGCTCGTTCCCACCGCGCGACAGATTCCGGCCATTCCGATGGAAGAAAGCGCGTGGCGTCAGTCATGCGCGGCCACATTCACGGATGAGACGGATTCTTCCTCGTCTACTTTCAAGCACGAACTCCCCCTTGACAGAGTGGCGACACGGACGCGTTCCACACCACCGCCCTCGTGGCCTTGGCGTAACGATGAAAAGAAGTTCGTGCGACGACGCATGTTAGAGAGAAGGCACGAGTGCCGTACGGACGTACGCGTCTGGCGACTCCATGAGTTGGTGAAAAATACGCTCGCCGTCTTCCAGCGGGACCGCGTTGACCCAACGCTCGTCGACGAGCCCGATGGTCTCCACGGCCTTGGCGAACGCGTCATCGACGTACGCGAAGCTACCAAGCACGGAGATCTCACGCCGCGCAAGGTCGCGGCCGTCGATGAGCGTCTCCCCGTCGTGAAGGCCTTCCCACAGTGCTCGACCGCCAGGTCGCAGCAGTCGGATGCTCGCAGCGCGTGTTTCGTGAGCACCAACGGCGTCGATAATCACGTCAAATTCACCCTCGAGGTAGTCGACCACCGTCGGGACCCCCGCGTCAATGGCGGTGCCGCGGCGAGCTTCGGAGACGTCGGCGAGCGAGACGTGTTGCGCCCCACTGTGCAGAGCGACGAGTGCCGTCATGAGACCAATGGCGCCGCCTCCGATGATCCCGACGCGCGAGGAAGGTGTGGCGTCGCTCAAGTGCCAAAGGTGCCACGCGTTCGCGAGCGGCTCGATGAGCACGGCTGCCAGCACGGACGTCCCGTCGGGAAGTACGTGGATGTTGCGAACAGGTACCGCGACTTCCTCGGCGAAGCCACCGCTGCGATGTACGCCAATGAGCGCACGGTTGCGACAGAGATTCTGCTGACCGTCAAGGCAACGGTCACAGGTTCCGCACGTCACCAATGGGTTGACAGCTACCAGCTGACCGGTGTCGGCACGAACCCCAACGAATTCGTGACCCATGATCAAGGGCACCTTGCGGCTGGGGTCGTTGTGCTTGACGCCGCCAAGTTCAGAGCCACAGATAGCGGCCGCGCGCATGAGAATGATCGCTTCACCATCGGCTGGTGTCGGCGCTGGCTCCTCTCGAACGATCAACTGCTGGTTCCCCAGGTAGACCAGAGCTTTCATGGATGTCTCCTTCAGGAAAATGACGGACTGCCTCTTGTGAGGCACTCGTCGTGCGCCGAGCGCAACCACCCTCATCGCCTTATCGTCGCGTACCGCAGGAGCCAGAATGACAACCCGCTCCCCTGAATGAACAGCCCATTCTGGCTAAACCACTGCGATTTTAATGAAATGAAAGTGACTTTCATTTTGAACACTAACACCGGTTTCTCGCTCGCGCAACCACGGTTGGCCACCAAAAGAGAGACGACCGCCCGCCGATTCACGTCGACGCCAATGGCGTGCGTGTGGGCTCTGAGGTGACGAAGAGGAGGAATCCCCAGGTGCCTTGATCGAGCATCTGGGGATTCGCGTTGTCTCTGTCGTCACGTCAAGAGTTCTCGAGACTCGAGTCGCGAGTTAGACGTGCAGCGACGTCACCGTAAAGTTTCCTAGCTCCCTCGAGAGTCCCGCGGCGGCGCGCGCGACCGTTTCGCCGAGACCGCGCTCAATCGCCAAGCGAATCCTGTCGGTGGGTCCCGAGACACTCAGGGCGTACCGGGGGAAGCCCAAGGAGTCGTGACTCGCCGCGGCGACGCACATCAACCCCAACTCCGATTCTTCGTCGTCGAGACTGTACCCGCGCGCGCGTATCCGTCTGAGGTCTTCGAGGAGTTCGTCAAGCGACGTGATGCTGCGCTCGGTGAGCTGTTTCATCTCGGTCTGCGCCTGAAGACGAAACACCTCTTCTATTGGCAAGCACGAGGCGATCGCCTTTCCCAGCGCGCTGCTGAACAGATAGTCCTGCTGTCCGACGCTCGCGCCACGTCGGATCGCGCTCGCGCTCTCGAGGGACTTGATGACGACCACGGCGTCGGATTGGTAGATCGCACAGTTGACGGTCTCGCCGTATTCGCCCAGCAGTGCTTCCATGTACGGCAGTGATACACGGCCAATATCGAGGTTCGCGACCGCGCTTTGACCCAACTGGAAGACCCGGATGCCCAGGCGGTAACTGCCGGATTGCTCGGCTACGAGCCATCCGAGCCCCGTCAACGCACCGAGGTAGCGGAACACGGTGGACTCACTCAAGCCCGTCGCGCGCGCAACCTCACTCATCGTCAGTTCTTGGTTTTCCTGAAACAACTCCAGGATCGAGACAACTCGGCTGACGGCTCGAATCGAACCGCCGCTCGTTACTTCTTCCACCACGCGCAAACTCCTTTCGAACGCTTCCCCGGCGTCTTACCGCCGTCTCTCCAAGTCACTTTCCCAAGGCCAGCGCTCGATACCCTCATCGGCAAACTTATCGCCTGAGGTACTTCGCGGCTGTGTATGTTCGAGCGGCCAACTGCAGCGTTCGCTCGCGCGTCGTCGATCAGCGATCGACGACGCGGTTCAAGAACTGCTGCGTTCGTGCGTGAACGGGTCGCGTTAGCAGGTTCTCGGGAGATCCTTCCTCAACGATCAAACCCCCGTCCATCATGATCACACGATCGGCGACGTCGCGCGCGAAGCCCATCTCGTGCGTGACGACGAGCATCGTCATTCCCGATTGGGCCAACTCTCGCATGACGTTCAACACCTCTCCGACGAGCTCCGGGTCGAGCGCCGACGTCACCTCGTCGAACAACATGACGTGGGGGCGCAGCGCCAGCGCTCGCGCGATGGCCACACGCTGCTGCTGACCACCAGACAGCTGGCCCGGATATTGATCGAGTTGCTCTCCGAGGCCCATCCGCGTCAGCAACTCCACCGCGTTGGTGTTCGCCTCGTCCCGGGACGACTGACGCACGAGTCGAAGGCCCATCGCCACGTTCTCACGTGCGGTTTTGTGCGGAAACAGGTTGAACTGTTGAAAGACCATGCCGACCTCCTTCCGCAGCGTTCCCGAACTCTTCGTGATTTCCATCCGTCGACGCCAGCCGGCAGCACCGTCTTGAATCACCTGTCCCCCGACCAGGATCTGTCCCGAGTCGATCGGCAAGAGACGCGCGATGCAGCGAAGGAGCGTCGACTTCCCGCTCCCGCTCGGGCCGATGAGAACGAGCACCTCTCCTTCATTGACCGTGAGATTGACACCATCAAGAACGACCTTCTTGCCGAACGCCTTGTGAACGTCGACAAATTCGATCGCCTTTGCTCCTCCGAAGACGCGGGCGCGTTCGGCCTCATCGACGCGCGTCGCTTCACTATCGCCCAAGTGGCTCTCGAGCGTCATCGGATGCGGAACCGTCGCTCGAGCCATGACGACGTCAATGACAACGGATACGTGAGCAAGAAGTACGCCACCGCCAGTGCGGTGTAGAGCTCCAGGGGTCGAAAGGTGACGGCCGCTTGCGTTTGCACCTGATACGTCAATTCAGGTACCGCTATCACCGAGAGGAGGGACGAGTCCTTGAGCAAGCTAATAAAGATATTCGCCGTGGCGGGCAGTGCGTTGCGCATTCCCTGCGGGAGAATGATCCGCGTGATCGTCGAGCGACGTCGATAGCCCAGTACTTTCGACGCGTCCCACTGACCCTGCGGTACGGCCTCGATGCCGCCGCGGAATACTTCCGCGAAGAAAGCGGCCGCGTTCATGGAGAGGGCAATCACACCCGACGTGACCGGAGAAAGCGTCCATCCAAAGAGAACGGGCAGTACGTAAAACACCCAGATCAGTTGCACCAACACTGGTGTCGTTCGAAAGAAGTCGGTGTAGATGTACGCGATCTGCGCGAACGGTGGCTTGTGGGTGAGTCGTAGTCCGGCAATCACGAGCCCGAGTGCACTGCCTATGACAAAGGAAAGTCCGACCACCAAGAGGCAGTACTTCAGACCAATGAAGCCGAGTTTCGCGACGTCACGATTGAAGACCGCACCCCAATCCCAGTGATAGGAAGCGGTGGCGAGGATGTTCATGCTCGTGCGCCCTTCGACGAAAGTTCTCGTTGCCCGCAATCGTCGGACTGGCGAATAATGGCGTTCACGTACCCGAACCTCGAGCGAGGGGCCACCACTACTGAAGCACCGCGGACTCTGTGGCCGGGCGAACGCCCGGTCCACAGAGTCCTACCGGCAAACTGCTGCTGACGTGCAACGATCATCGGAACGGTACCTGGCCTCTTACTTGAGCGAGTTTGCGGGTGTGAGCCACTGCTTTTGAAGCTTGGCAATATCGCCATTCTTCGTTTCGGCCTTCAAGAACGCGTTGATTTTTGCCAGAAGTTGCGGCTGACCCTTCGGTACGCCCCAGGCAACGCCCACGGGAAGAACGCCGTTGGGCGCCGTCGCGAGCGAAGGGATGACCGTCATGTGATATTTGGCAATCAGTGCCGGGGCCAAGTAGGTCGAGGTGGCGAGCGCGTCCGACCGTCCACTCACGACTTCAGAAATCAAGTTTGCGATGCTGCCATTCGGCAAGGCCCTCATGTTTGCTTTCGGCAAATACTTGGTCACCGCCGTTTGATTATCGGATCCGGTCACGACGGCAACCGTGACGCTGGAACTGTTGAGGGCCGAGAAGGAATCCAATTTCTTTGCGTTGCTTGCCAACGCGAAGAACGACGTGCCTGTCTGGTAGTAGGGATTGGTGAAGGCGATGACCTTCTCGCGAGCGGCCGTCGCGTTGATGTCAGCCCCAATGATGTTGTACCGGCCAGTCTGCAATCCCGCCACGATGCCCGTCCAACCCGTGGTGACGAACTGCACCTTGACGTGAAGATAGGCGGCGAGCTTCTGATCCAGAATTGGATCGAACGACGACCACGTGCCTGAAGAGGTCGTGAACTCGAAAGGGGGGTCTTGCGCCATGCCAATGGTGATGACCCCAGCCTTTTGAATCGCGGCTAACTCGTTGTTCCCTGAGGCCTTCGGCTGTGACGCAGCGGACACACCGTAACCGCCCGCAACAACGCCCACCATCGCTACTGCCGACGCGAGCGCGAGTCGCTTCTTGCCATACCTGATATTGAATCCAAACATACTTATCCTCGCTTTACTAGTTTGAACCACAGCCAAGTGGTTTCTTGACGGACTTCATAGGCACTACTTGTTACACTCGTCGCCGACGATTGAGTGAAGACGATCGAAGAGGCGATCGACTTCAGCCAACGTTTCACCTTCAACGGTGAAGCCGACCGGACCTCGGCACAGCGCGCGAGGAATCACTCCCTGGCGGACCAGAAGATGCTTCTCGATGGCCACGAAGGCGTCGAGACTCGTCTGCATCGCGATAAGCGCCGAAAGTGGCGCTGAGATCTCATACGCGCGCGCGAAGTCACCGCTCTCGAGCGCACGCCACATGGCGACGACGGCCCAACAGAGGTCGGCTGCCGGCATGCTGCCAATGACGCCGCGTCGGTAACTCTCGATGAGGGCCGAGCCGCCAAGGCCTTCGAAGATTCGTGCCTTACCCTGGGTCTTTTCCAGGATCGCGCTGATCGAGATCCCAACGGGCGGGCCTTCAGGCTTGAACTGCGCTCGATCGCCAAACTCTTCAAAGAGGCGCACCTGGAGATCGATGGAAAGACCTCGGCCGACGTAGCCGCTCGCGTCTTGGACGATGAGGGGCAGGTCAACGGCCCGCATGATGGCACTGAAGTACTGCTCGAGTCCTAGCTCCGTCGCGCTCGCCGCCAAGAGCGGTGGCGTCGCCATCAAGGCGCTCGCACCGGCCGCCGCGGCGTGCTTGGCGCGATCGACGGCAACCGACGTGCTCTCCGCGCCGACACTTACCACGACGGGTCCCAAGTGAGCAGCGTGCTTGCACGTCAGCTCAGCAAATTGAAACCTCTCGTCGTCCGACAGGCGCAGGACTTCGGACACCATGCCGAGAACGACACCGTGCACGCCGTTGTCGAAGACCCATTCGATCTCATTGGCCAGCGCGCCTTCATCGAGACGATTGTCCTCGTCGAAGGGAGCCTGCAGCACTGGAAGGACACCGTGAAGTTCTGCCCGGTCCGTCACAGTCCGCGTACCTTTGAACTATCAACGGGAAGTTCTTTACTTTCAGTCACTGATATCAACTTTCAATTTGATAGCGGAATGCTTATCACAAGTTAATCAAGGATGCAATAACCATTCGTCACGCCACTGACACTCAGTGATTACTGACTTCCACGAAAATGGTCGAGGATCAACGGACGTGGAAGTCCCTTCCATCTTCGCAAAGATGTGATGACTTTTTACGTCATGACGTGGTGTTAGCATCTGAAATGAAAGTGACTTTCATTTCACTCACATTGCCGCGCCGCGGTCGGCCTGGGCTGTATCGCCATTGCGGCATATCGGCGCTCCGATTCTTTCAGAGTGGTGAACGATGAAGGCAGTGAAAGTAGTTGCGTCGAAGAGACGTCGAGAGGAACATAGATGAAGCTTGTGCGCGTTGGAGAGTTCGGTCGCGAAAGGGCCGCCGTCGTGGGTCCCCAGGGCGAGCTAGTGGCGTTGCCTGATCAATTCGGCGACATTGACGCCAAGTTCTGGCTACGCAATTCAGTGAACCAGGTGCAATCCTTTCTCGAAACCTTCGATGCCGGAGACGAGATAACAGGTGACGTGCGATTTGGATCTCCCATTGCGAAGCCTGAGAAGGTGATCTGCGTCGGCCTCAATTATCGTGACCACGCCGCCGAGACAGGAGCTGCGATTCCCAAAGAGCCCATCTTGTTCATGAAGGCGCCCAACTGCGTCGTCGGTCCCAACGATCAGATTCTCGTACCGCGTGGCTCCACCCAGACCGACTGGGAAGTTGAGCTCGGTGTGGTCATTGGCAAAAGCGCTCGTTACCTCACCTCGCCCGCTGAGTCACGCGACGTCGTAGCTGGATACTGTGTCTCCCACGACGTCTCCGAGCGCGAGTTCCAACTCGAACGCGGCGGTCAGTGGGACAAGGGCAAGTCGTGCGAAACGTTCAATCCGCTCGGGCCGTGGCTCGTCACTGCCGACGAGATCATCGATCCACAGAATCTCGGTCTGCACCTGAGCGTCAACGGGATTGCTCGACAAGAGGGCTCGACGAGCGACATGATCTTTGACGTCGACTTCATCGTCTGGTATCTAAGTCAGTTCATGGTCTTGGAACCTGGCGATCTCATCAACACCGGTACGCCAGCGGGTGTCTCCCTGGGTCACGATAACGTTCCGTTTCTCGCAGCGGGCGACGTCGTTGAACTATCCATCGATGGTCTTGGCTCTCAGCGAAGCATGATCGGCCAGGCGTAGACCGTTCACTCAAGTGGTCGTTGCGTGCGACCTGCCACCAAAGTAGAGAGAGATGGAGTTGTGACCCACGAACCCGGCGATGACGTTGACAGGTCGGGGGTTGACGAAGCGACTCGTCGCTCCCTAGAACGTGATCTCACCGACGTTGTTCGTGGGGACGTTCAGTTCGACGGAGCCACTCGCGGTATTTACGCAACGGACTCGTCCAACTACCGTCAGGTGCCGTTGGGTGTCACCTTCCCTCTCGACGAAAGGGACGTGCAAAGCATCGTTGACGTCTGTCGTCGCTACGACGCACCGATTCTCGGCCGAGGTGCTGGTACCAGTCTGGCGGGCCAAGCCTGCAACGTCGCGGTGATCGTGGACATGAGTCGTCACATGAATCAGATACTCGAGATTGACGCTGAGAACCACACCGCGAGAGTTCAGCCGGGCGTGGTGCTCGACGATCTCAACGCCGTAGCTCGAGCACTCGACCTCACGTTCGGGCCGGATCCCGCCACGCACGCGTGGTGCACCATCGGCGGCATGGTGGGCAATAACTCCTGCGGCACGCACGCGCTCTACGCCGGCAAAACCGTTGACAACATTGAAGAACTGGTTGTCGTCACCTACGAAGGTGAGCGCATGACACTGGGGAGTTGCGACGATGACGAGTACCTGAACCGCGCGAGCAGTGACGGTGACGCTGGAAGGATCATCCGCGAACTTCGCACGCTGCGACGCGAGTTCGCCAATGACATTGAGTCAGGGTACCCTTCGATCTCTCGACGAGTCTCGGGGTACAACCTCGACCAACTTCTTCCCGAAAACGGCTTTCACCTCGCGCGGGCAATGGTGGGCACCGAGTCGACGTGCGCACTCGTCACCGAGATCACCGTGTCTCTTTCGCCCTGGCCTCGCCACCGGGTCTTAGTCGTGCTGGGCTACGACAGCATCTACGAAGCTGCCGACCACGTTCCCGAACTTTTGCGCTTTGACCTCATTGGGCTCGAGGGTTTCGACGGACGCCTCGTGGAACAGATGCGTCGCGCCGACCTCAACGTCGAGAATCTTCGTCTGTTACCTGAGGGCGAGGGTTGGCTACTCGCAGAGATTGGTGCCGACAGCGCTTCGGAGGCGGCGCTCAAGGCGGAGGAACTGGTGCGAAGTGTGCCGTCGAAGGTGCGCGCGGTCATCCTGCGCGGAAAGGCCGAACAAGAGCAGGTATGGCGCGTACGCGAGTCGGGTCTTGGCGCGACCGCGCGGCCCTCGGGTCAGGCGGTGAACTACGAAGGATGGGAAGACGCCGCGGTGGCACCCGCAAATCTCGGACGCTATCTGCGAGGCATTAGAGATCTATGGGCGGAGTTCGACTACACCGGTGCCTGGTACGGACACTTCGGGCAAGGCTGCGTGCACACGCGCAACAACTTCGACCTGTCGAGCGTTGAGGGACTTCGAAAGTACCGCGCCTTCGTCGAGCGCGCGGCCGATCTCTGCGTCTCTTTGGGCGGCTCGATTTCGGGCGAACACGGCGACGGCCAGAGTCGCGGCGAGTTGCTCGCGCGCATGTACAGCCCCGAGCTCATGGAGGCGTTTCGACGCTTCAAGTACGCGTGGGATCCGAGAGGAAAGATGAATCCCGGCAAGGTGATCGACGCCTTTCCCCTCGACACCAATATTCGTTACGGTCCTCGCTACCGCAAATCCACACTGCTGCCCACGGGCTTCTCGTTCGCACAGGATGGCGGTTCCCTACAGCAGGCCGCCGAACGCTGCGTCGGCGTAGGGCGCTGTCGCAGTGAAACGATCGCGGTGATGTGCCCGTCGTACCGGGTGACCCACGACGAGAAACATTCAACCAGGGGTCGGGCCAAACTTTTGGGTGAGTTGTTCCAGGGCGAGACGACGCCCGAGTCGTGGAGAAACGAAGAGGTCTTTGAGGCGCTCGATCTTTGCCTCTCGTGCAAAGGATGCGCGGTCGACTGTCCGACGCAGGTGGACATGGCGACGTACAAGTCAGAGTTCCTGTTCCACTACTACGCGAAGCGCCTACGGCCCCTGTCCGCGTACGCGCTCGGACTGATCCCGTGGTCTGGGCGGTTCGCCTCCATGGTTCCGAGAACGGCGAACGGACTCCTGCACAATCGGATCACTGGTGGGTTGCTCAAGCGTCTTGCGGGCATCAGTCAAGAACGTCGGGTTCCGGTCTTCGCTACGAAGAGCTTTCGTCACGGCACACTCGCGAAGAAGTTGCGCGAGCAAGAGAGTCCCACTGTCGTGCTCTGGCCCGACACGTTCACCGACATCTATTTGCCGGCGAGAGGCGACGCGACAGTTCAGGTTCTCGAATACGCCGGCGAACGGGTGGCGCTACCTCGCCAGTGGGCTTGTTGTGGGCGCCCGCTCTACGACTCAGGGATGCTAAGTCTGGCGAAGTCGACGGCGCGCAAAGTTCTCGACGCTCTTGACGCCTTTCTCAGCGCGGGGATTCCGATCGTGGTGCCCGAGCCAAGTTGTCTGGCCGTCTTTCGAGATGAGATTCCCAAACTCCTTCCCGATGACCCGCGGGCTTCGAAACTGGCGTCACTTAGTCGAAGTTTGAGCGAGCATCTCGAAGCAATCGGCTGGGTCGCGCCATTCGAATCGTCCACTCAGCGCGTGAGCATTCACCCTCACTGTCACCAACGCGCCGTGCGAACAACGTCGTCGGACGAGCGAATACTCAGCAGTGCGGGTTTCAATGTCGAAGTGCTCGACCTTGGTTGCTGCGGTCTCGCCGGATCGTTCGGTTTCCAAAAAGAGCACGACGAACTATCGCGGGAGATCGCCCGAGACCGTTTTCTTCCAGGCATCGTACGCAGTGCACTCGACGGTCCCGTGATCTTGGATGGTTTCAGTTGTCAGCTTCAGGCGGGTGAACTCGCCAAAGTGGCGACGACGTCAACGGCGGAATTGCTCGCCGAGCTCCTGCGGACCACACAGTCCAGCGGGCGATAATCCAGAGTCGCCGGAAGCGACGCCTCGACGATGCACTACCTCGAGAGAGATTCACCTTGGTAAGTGGGAACGACTTGTCGGTGTTCCGCTATTCGTACGCAACTTCGGCGTGGTCACTTGCGTCAAGCCCGGCATCTTGATCGCCGGCACTGACCCGAAGCCCGACCGTCTTGTCAGTGATCCACAGAATCAACCAGGTCATGACGAAGGGGAAGACGAGACCGGCAAGTGCTAACACGGCCTGCCTTCCAAATTGCAGCATCCCGCCAGCGACACCCAGGGCATTGACGGCGAGAGAGGCAAAGACCCCGGTGAGAACAACGCCGATGAAGCCGCCCACCATGTGAACTCCGACCACGTCGAGTGCGTCGTCGTAGTGCAATCGGTCCTTCAAACGCACGGCAAGATAACAAAGCAATCCGGCACCACCACCTATCACGAGCGACGCCCAGGTCGGCACGTACCCGGCAGCCGGCGTGATCGCGGCAAGACCGGCCACTGCACCTGAGGCGAGACCAACGCCCGAAGGCTTACGGCGGTGCGTCCACTCGATCGTCATCCACGCGAGCATCCCGGCGCACGCCCCGATCTGAGTATTGACGAGCGCTGCGACGGCGACGGTGCCCGCGCTGCCGGCGCTGCCGGCGTTGAAGCCGAACCATCCGAACCAAAGGATTCCCGCACCGAGAAGCACGAGCGGCACGTTGTGCGGTCGCTCGAATTGTCGACGGCGTCCGAGGTAGAGCACGGTCGCCAGGGCTGACGCGCCCGCTAACTCGTGGACGACGGAGCCGCCGGCGAAGTCAACGGCGTGCAGACCTCCTGCACCGAGGAACCCACCGCCCCACACCCAGTGGGCGAAGGGGCAGTACACGAGAAGCGACCAAAGTCCGATGAAAAGTAGATAGCCCCGAAAATGCATCCGTCCGACGAACGCGCCAGCGATGAGCGCTGGCGTGATGACGGCGAACATCATCTGAAACGCCATGAACAAAAGCGGAGGAATGGTGGGCGCGAAGACCGAAGGCGTGGTGCCAATTCCTCGCAGCATGAAAAACTGGAATCCTCCGATAAGGCCCACGTGGTCCGGTCCGAACGCAATCGAATAGCCCACCACGATCCACAAAATTGAGACGACGCCGATCGCGACGAAGGACTGTGCCATCGCGGAGAGCACGTTCTTCTTGCCGACGAGCCCTCCGTAGAAGAGCGCTAAGCCGGGCATCATGAAAAGGACAAGCGCGGTTGACATGAGCATCCACGCGGTGTCGCCGGCGTTGACGTGCATCAGACCTCCCCGAAGCCCGACGATCCGATTCGTTTGGGGCCCGACAAATCAACCTACGCCATTTCCGTTGCCGCGGTGACCATTCCGACGCTTCGCACTCTTTGTACTTCGACGCGCAGGCACAACCATGACCATTCGTTCACTCCGCAAAGCTGCGCTTCAATCAAACCGGATACTCGCCGCCGCAAGGCGATGGGAGAAAAGATTTACTCGATCGCGTGTCGCCCGCGCCGTGGCTCCGACATCACCAACTCGATGCCAATTCTGAAGCTCTGCAGTTAATTCACCGTACCCCTCGTGATAGACGTTGATGAACGATCAAAAGGTGTGAAAACGATGCGCGAGACACGTGAAATTTCTCTGAGAGCTCTCACATTCGTCGTTTCGTGCGGACTCTTGGCGACAGTCTCACTCACGTTCAGCGCGGCGTCGGCCGCGCGACGTACGACCAACGTTTCATCATCGTCTATCTACGTGGCGATGGGAGATTCCTACGCGTCGGGCGAGGGCCTGCAGCCCAACGCAACCACGTACCTCGCTCCCTCGAACAATGACGGCTGTCATCGAAGCATGACGGCGTACCCCGTCTTGGTCGCGGCGAGCCTCAACCTCGATATCGGTCAATTTGAGACGTACGGGTCCGGTGGATTCGTCGCGTGCTCCGGTGCCACCACGAAAGACCTCTTGAGAGGAGAGAACGGCGAGCCCGCCCAACTAGGCGCACTGTCGTCGGCGACGCGTTGGGTCACGGTGACCGCCGGCGGTGATGACCTCCACTTTTCCAATGTCTTGCTCGCGTGCTTGAGTCTCCGTGCGAGCGTCACGGTCCGTCACACGACGAGGAGCTACACGCAGTCGAACGTCGTCCGTGAGAGCCAGACGTGTGCTGCGTACGTCGCCAGTGCGAATGCTCTCTTCAACGCCACGAACGGCACGTCCAAAGAAGTGGCCACGCTCGAACATCTCTACGAGCAGATCTTCGTGCACGCTCCTAATGCCGAGCTGGCGGTACTGAACTACCCGCAACTGTTCACGCAGTCCCCTCCGACGTTCTGTCCCGTCGCTCACGGCATCAGCCTTTCGCACTTATTCAAGGTTCGCTCCGCTCAATTGAACCTTGGTTATTCGGCGAGTCAGATCTCGGCTTTCAATCAAGTGGAAACGGAGTTGAACGGTGCCGTAGCGAGCGCGGTCAGTGCCGTCGCCGCACTGGGAGGTAAAATTCACCTCGTTGACGTCAATAGCCTCACGAAGGCCGCGGCACTCCCCTGCAATGCGGCGACCAACGGTCGATCCGACATGAACGCTCTTCAATTCTCGGTGGGTTCGCCCTTGACGACGGTCATTCAGAACTGTCACTTCGACTTGGCTCACCTGCTCGCGTTACGGTCCTTCGTTTCATGTCCCTCGTATGAAGGCGCGGTGTTTCTGGCGAACGTCGCGGCCAACCAATCGTTTCACCCGAAAGAGATCGCGCACGAGACGATGGCGCGCGCGGTTGAAGCCCTTTTTAGTTCATTTTCCACCACCACGACGACGACGGCTACCGGCTAAGACGATTCAGACGTCTCAATGGAGGTGTTATCGAAGGTCTCGGAACCGCGTTACGAACAGCGCACTCCAGGGCGTCCACCACACTCTCTGACCGAGCGCAATTCTCGCGATGCCGTTCGCGCGTCTGGTTGAACGTCTAAACGAGCGGAGACCCAGTGACGCGTTGCCAATCGTTCTTCACGTGGCGCCGAGCACGAGTTGACCGTCGCTGTCCACGCACTTCTTCGCCAGGTCGTTGATCATCGTCATGACCTCGGGCTGCAACTCAGGATCCCAACCATCTAAGAACTCCGTGAGCGACGCGCACCGAGCCGCCGTCAGTTTTTCGGTAGCTTCGCGCCCCCGACGTGTGAGTGCAATCTTATTCCCCGTCGAAGTGTCAACCGGTTCGATCATTCCCGCTGCCACCAGCGAATCGACAGCCTCCGAGAGCTGATCGGGATCGACGTCGAGTTGAGCGCGCACGTCCTCCAACACGGCGTCGGGGCGCTCAGCGAAACGGAAAAGGAGCCAGCTGGCTCGTGGGCTCAGTTCAAGTTCGGCGCGCTTCGCCAGTCCCGCGTAGAGATCGAGTACGTTCTCGCGACTGAGGGCTCGCTCGACGATACGTCGCGCTTCACCGAGCGAGTCGCGTGGATCGGGCAGTCCGAGATGCTCCGCCGGTTCAGACGTTCGAATCGACTGGCGCAGGGCGACCTCGGGCAACGCCCAACTCAGGAGGAATGCGACGAAGGCAATCGGCACACCAATGAGGAACACCGTGTGAATGGTGTGGGCGATGCCGTCAATGACGCCCACTTGGATCGCAGACGGTAGTCGGTGGATCGACGCGGGATCACTAGCACTGAGGCTCAGCCCCGGCGGCACTGAGGTCCGGTGCAGGGCTGCCAGGACGTTCGTG
>DASZHK010000146.1:0-12704 GCA_035937905.1 Acidimicrobiales bacterium | reverse complement strand
CTCGACACGGTGTTGCGCTCCGCCGACGTCGTCGAGATCGTCACGAGCAAGAACGAGAACGCCGGCCCCTCGCGCGACTGGCTGAACATCGCCCAGTCGTCGAGGGCGAAGTCAAAGATTCGCCAGTGGTTCCAGCGAGAGCGTCGCGACGACGCCAATGAAGGTGGGCGAGAGGAACTCACCAAAGCCCTTCGCCGCGAGGGTCTACCGATTGCGACGTCACTCTCGTCGAGCGCGCTCGACGCGGTCATCGCCTCGATGAACCTCGAAGACCGCGACGCCCTCTTCATGGCGATCGACAGCGACCAGATCTCGGCGCTCGCGGTCGTCCAGCGACTCGACCGCGAACTGCGCGGTGGTGACGCCGAACAGATGCCCACCACGGTCACGAAGGTGCCGCGCACGAGTCGCACGACCCGTCGAACGGCGGGCGTGTACGTCGAGGGTCTGGACGACGTCATGATCCACTTGGCGCGTTGTTGCTCGCCGGTTCCCGGCGACAGCATCATGGGCTTCATCACGCAGGGCCGTGGTGTGTCGGTGCACCGCGACGATTGCTCGAACGCGGTGGCGTTGGCGCAACGACTGGGCGAGCGCATCATCGATGTGGAGTGGGACGGATCGTCCGGAGGGCAGTACCGAGCCGTCCTCGAGATCATGGCGTTCGATCGTTCGCGTCTCCTGCTCGACGTCTCCAAAGTCGTCGCCGAGTACCACCTCAACATCATCTCGAGTAGCTCCACGACCTCCGGCGCGCGCATCGTGCGCATGATCTTCGACGTCGAACTCGCCGACCCGACGCACCTGTCGAGTCTCTTGGCTGCGTTGAAGGGCGTCGACGGCGTCTTCGACGCCTTTCGACAGTTACCGGGTCAGCACAAGACCTCATGAGCGAATCCACCGCGCCCTTCAAGGCGCCTATCGGCACGCACGACGTGCTGGGACCCGAATCCGCGTCCTGGGAGGGACTCGTCGCGGTCTTCGCCGAGAGCGCGTACCGCTACGGGTTCTCGCTCGTCATGACGCCCATCTTTGAAGACGTCGGTGTCTTCCTCCGCGGTATTGGCGAGGAGAGCGACGTCTTCAAAAAGGAGATGTACGTCTTCGAGGACCGTGGGGAGCGTCGCTACGCCCTTCGCCCCGAAGGCACCGCGTCGGTGGTACGCGCTTTCGTTCAGCACCAGCCCACGACGCCCTGGAAGGCCTGGTACCTGACGCCGGCTTTTCGCTACGAGCGACCACAAAAGGGCCGATACCGTCAGCACTACCAACTGGGCGTGGAAGTACTCGGTACGGACGACCCGGCCGTTGACGTCGAGGTCATCGCGCTCGCGCACAGTTTTTACAAGTCGATTGGTCTACGTCAAGTACGGCTCCTGATCAACTCCATGGGTCACGACGTGTGTCGCGCGGCGTACGTCAAGATCCTGAAGAAGTACCTCAAGGCCAACCAAGAGCACCTGTGCGATGAACACCGCGAGAGTTGGCGCGACAATCCACTTCGGGTACTCGACTGCAAGCGAGCACCGTGTATCAAGGTGACGTCCGAGGGTCCGATGTTGATCGATCACGTCTGTGACGACTGTCGGGCGCACTTCGACAAGGTGGTCGGCGGGCTTGACGCGCTCGGCATCGAAAGCGTCCTCAGCCCGCGCCTCGTGCGGGGTTTTGACTACTACAACCGCACTACGTTCGAGTTCATCGCCGACGCGTTCGAGAGCGCGCAGAACTCGATTGGCGGCGGTGGCCGCTACGACAAGTTGGCGGAAGAACTCGGTGGTAAGCCCACGAGCGGCATCGGTTTTGGGAGCGGGGTGGAACGAATCCTGCTCGCCCGGGCCGCCGAAGGGGTCGACACGGCGCTGTTGAAGCGAACCCTCGACGTGTTCGTCGTCGACACGACGGGCGACGGTGTCGTCGGGGTCCTGGTCAAACAACTGCGTGACGCCGGTGTCGCCACCGACCGCGCGTACGACCAACGTTCGCTGAAAGCCCAAATGAAGGTGGCCGACAAGTCCGGCGCCCGACTGGCGCTTCTCATTGGCCCCGAGGAACTCGCCGCCGGTGAGGTTACGATTAGGGACCTGCGAAGCCAGGACTTTGCGCAGACGCAACCGCGCGTCGCGTTAAGCGAGATCGTTTCGACGGTCGCCAATCTACTGACGAAGTGAAGTGACGATGCCCAAGGAAATTGAAGCCACGAGTCTGCGTGACCTGCTCTGCGGTTCGGTCAACGCGGAACACGTGGGCGAGCGGATCACCGTCTGCGGATGGGTCGCGAAACGTCGCGAGCACGGCGAGCACCTGGCGTTTCTCGACCTTCGCGACCGTTCGGGCGTACTCCAAGCCGTCGTTGAAGGCTCCGTCGACGTGCGAAACGAGTACGTCGTTCGCGTGACGGGCACCGTGACACCTCGTCCCGAGGGCACCGTCAACGTACGGCTGTCAACGGGCGCGGTCGAGCTCAGTGACTGTCTGGTCGAGGTCCTTTCGATCGCCGAGGTGCCGCCATTCCAACTCGACGACCGAGTGGACATCGACGAGCAAGTGCGACTTCGTTATCGCTACTTAGACCTTCGTCGCGAGCAGATGCAACGCAACCTGCGCCTTCGCGCCAAGGTGAACGCAGCGCTTCGCCGCGCGATGGACGCGCAAGGTTTCTGTGAAGTGGAGACGCCACTCCTCTGGGCGCCGACGCCCGAGGGGGCACGTGAGTTCGTCGTGCCGTCGCGCCTGCACGACGGTGAGTTCTACGTCTTACCCCAAAGTCCGCAGATCGCGAAGCAACTCTTGATGGTTGGTGGTTTCGATCGCTACTTCCAGATCGCGCGCTGCATGCGCGACGAGGACCTGCGCGCGGACCGCCAGTTCGAGTTCACCCAGCTCGACCTCGAGGCGAGCTTCGTCACCCAAGACGACATCCTGGCCTTCGTCTCCGAAGCCGTTCTCGACGCCGCCGAAGTCGCCACCGGCGTACGCCCCGGTGAGATCGAGAGCATGACGTGGGCCGAGGCGCTCGACCTCTACGGCACCGACAAACCCGATCTGCGGTTCGGCATGGTCTTGCAGGATCTCTCGTCGGTGTTCGCGACGAGCGAGGTGAGGGCCTTTGCCGCGCCGACGGTGAAGGCGCTTCGCGTCGCGGACGGCGCCAGTTTCACTCGGTCGAAGCTCGACACGCTCACGGACCAGGCGAAGAGCCTGGGCGCGAAGGGTCTTGCGTGGTTCCGTCTCACGAGCGAAGGTCTCGACTCACCGCTCGCAAGGTTTCTCAGTGAGGACGAGGCGGCCGCGATCGCGAGCGTCGACGGCGCGAAGGTCGGTGACCTCGTACTGGTCGTCGCCGACGAGTACGTTGAAGCCTGTCGAGTACTCGGAGCGCTGCGCGTCACGCTCGGCGGACTGCCCGTCGGTGACGGTCCCCATCACTACGTCTGGGTGACCGAGTTTCCGCTTTTTGAAGGGATCGACGAGGATGGGAACCTCCAAGCGGCGCACCACCCCTTCACCATGCCGCACCCCGAGGACCTTTCGCTCATCGAAAGCGATCCACTGAAGGTTCGCTCCCAGGCCTACGACCTCGTGCTGAACGGCTGGGAGCTCGGGAGCGGTTCCGTCCGTATCCACCGGGCCGATATCCAGTCGCGCATCTTTCGCGCACTCGGGATCAGTGACGACGAGGCGCAGAGTCGTTTCGGCTTCTTGCTCGGCGCCTTCAAGTACGGCGCGCCGCCGCACGCGGGCTTCGCCTTTGGCATCGACCGCTTGGTCGCGATCTTCGCGGGGGAGGAAAACATCCGCGAAGTGATCGCCTTTCCGAAGACCCAGTCGGGCAATGATCTCATGACGGGTGCGCCCAAGAGCATCAGCGAACGTCAGACCCGCGAACTGCACCTTCGAGTCGCCCTTAAAGGTAAGTGACCTACGTCGCTCTTTGACGACGCCGTCAACGAGCGCCTTCGCGAGGCGGCGCCCTTGGCGGAACTCCTGCGTCCGCGCACGCTCGACGAGGTCGTGGGTCAAGACCACCTGGTGGGGCCCGACGGGCCGCTACGGCGCTTCGTCGAGTCACGTCAGTTGACCTCGATGATCCTTTGGGGTCCCGCGGGAACCGGCAAGACGACGCTGGCGCGTATCCTCGCCACCTCCGCCGACTACGTCATCGAGAGTCTCTCGGCCGTTTCGAGTGGCGTGAAGGACGTGCGCGAAGCGATAGTGCGCGCCCGTGAACGCCTCGGGCAACACGGCCAACGGACGGTCCTCTTCATTGACGAGGTTCACCGTTTCAACAAAGCCCAACAGGATCTGTTGCTGCCCGCGACCGAGACCGGTGAGGTCGTGCTCATCGGCGCGACGACCGAGAACCCCTACTTCGAGGTGAACGCGGCCCTCATGAGTCGCTCGACCCTGTGGCGACTGCACCCGCTTGGCGACGACGATCTCGCCACGCTCGTACGCAGAGGTCTCGAACTTCGTGGCGCGACGATCACCGATGACGCCCTCCTCGCGGTGACCTCCTCGGCGGACGGTGACGCGCGAAGTGCCCTCACGACGCTCGACACGGCGATCGTGCTCGCTTCTATGGAGTCGGCGGGTGAGCCGGTCGACGTGAGTCACGTGGCGCGCGCGAGGGACGGACGTCTCTACCACCAGTCCGCGGATACCCACTACGACCAGATCAGTGCCTTCATCAAGTCGGTACGTGGATCGGACCCCGACGCGGCGCTCTACTGGATGATCACCTTGCTCGAGAGTGGCGAGAGCGCTCGTTTCATCGCCCGACGCCTCGTCATCCTCGCGAGTGAAGACGTTGGTCTCGCCGACCCACTCGGTCTCCTCGTCGCCGAGTCGGCGGCGCGCGCCGTTGAGTTCGTCGGCCTACCCGAAGCCCGTCTCACGCTCGCGCACGCGACGCTCACGCTCGCCTTGATGGCGAAGAGCAACTCGGTGACGCGCGCGCTCGGCGCCGCGACGGCCGCCGTCCAGTCCGGAGGTCTCGTGCAAGTGCCCGCGCACCTGCGCGACGCTTCGTATCGCAGCGCCGCAAAGTTGGGACACGGCACCGAGTACCGCTACGCGCACGACTTTCCCGAAGGTTGGGTCGACCAGCAGTACCTCCCCGACGGTTTCGTCGACGCGACGTTCTTCGACCCCTCCGCGTACGGCCGCGAGGGTCCCCTCGTCGAGCAGTGGCGTTCGCGCACGAACCGCTCCCACCAGGGCGAACCACCCGCGCCAGTAGAGTAACTCTCGTGGAAGCCGCCCAACTTCGCAGGATTTTCCTGGACTACTTCGCTCAGAATGGCCACATCGTCGTTCCCTCGGCGAGCTTGATCCCTCACGACCCGACGCTCTTGTTCACCGTTGCGGGCATGGTGCCCTTCAAGCCCTACTACTCGGGCGAGGAGACTCCTCCGTACAAGCGAGCCGTGTCCATTCAAAAGTGCTTTCGCGCGGCGGACATCGACCTCATCGGCACGACGCAGCGACACCTGACGTTCTTCGAGATGATGGGCAACTTCTCCTTCGGCGACTACTTCAAAGAGGGCGCCATCACGTACGCCTGGCAATTGATCACCGAAGGTTTCGGGATTGACCCTGATCGGCTGTGGATCACCGTGCACGTGAGCGACGACGTGGCCGCCGAACTGTGGCGCGACGTCATCGGGATCCGTCCCGAACGGCTCCAACGCCTCGATGAGGACAACTTCTGGACGATGGGTGAAGTGGGGCCCTGTGGACCGAGTTCGGAGATCTTCTTCGACAAGGGCGTCGAGTTCGGCGACGACGGGGGACCCGCCTTCGGCGGTGAGGACCGCTTCATCGAATTCTGGAACCTCGTCTTCACGCAGTACGAACGAGGACTCGGCGGAACGTTGACGGAGTTGCCGAAGAAGAACATCGACACCGGCGCCGGATTCGACCGGACGCTGTCGATCTTGAACGGCGTCGAATCCGTCTTCGCGACCGACCTGTTCGCGCCGTTGATTGAGACGTCGTCGCGGGCCCTGAACGCGACCTACGGCAAGGACGAATCGACCGACGTGGCCATTCGTCGCGTGGCCGACCACGGGCGGGCCATGACGATGCTGGTCGCCGACGGCGTGTTGCCGTCGAACGAGGGTCGCGGCTACGTGCTGCGGCGCATCATTCGCCGGGCGGTCTTGGCGGCCCGGCGCGCCGGGGCCGAAAGCGCGCTCGCCGCGTCGTTGGTCGACGCGACGATAGAGAAGATGGGCGTCGCGTACCCGGCCCTCGTCAAGGACCGTGACCTCATCATCGAGGTCCTCGAACGCGAGGAAGCCGGTTTCGCCCGGACGCTCCGCACCGGACTTGCGATGCTCGAAGACGCCCAGCGCGACGTGCTCGAAAGTGGGACCACCGTCTTTCCTGGTGACGTGGCTTTTAAGTTGCACGACACGCACGGCTTTCCCATTGAGTTGACGGACGAGATCGTCGCCGAGTCGGGTTTGAGCGTGGAGCGACGTGCCTTCGACGCAGCGATGACGGCGCAGCGCGAGCGCGCGAGGGCGAGCGCCAAGACACTTCGTGTGGCGGACGACGCGCAGTACCGCGAACTCATCGAGCGCAACGGCCCAACGGAGTTCGTTGGTCGCGACGTGACGCGTTACAGCATCGAGACGACGGTGCTCGCGGTCTTAGCGGGCGAAAAGGGCGAAAGTGAGCTGTTCCTCGACACGACGCCGTTCTACGCGGAGTCCGGCGGCCAGGTCGGTGACACCGGCGTGGTCGTCACTGAAACGGGTCGTTTTGAGGTGCTCGATACTCAAAACGTCGCGGGCGGCTTGTTCGCGCACCGCGGACGACTTACCGGCGAAGTACTGCCCGGGCAGATCGCCGTGGCGACCATCGAAGGCGATCGCCGTGAGGCGACGAGACGCAACCACACGGCCACGCACCTCCTGCACGCGGGACTTCGCACGGTCTTGGGTGAGCACGTTCGCCAGCAAGGCTCGTACGTCGGTCCCGATCGACTTCGATTCGACTTCTCGCACGGGGCGGGACTCTCCGGCGACGAGGCCAAGGAGATTCTCACGCTGGTGAACACCGACGTGGTCTTGAACGAGGACGTCGACACGATTCAGACCTCCAAGGCTGAGGCCGAGACGATGGGCGCCGTCGCGTTCTTCGGCGACAAGTACGGCGACCGTGTACGCGTCGTTCGCGCCGGTCGACACAGTCTTGAATTCTGTGGCGGCACGCACGTCGACCGACTCGGCGATATTGGTCAGATCCAGGTCGTCAGCGAGGCTTCCATTGGCGCCAACACCCGCCGCATCGAAGCGGTGAGTGGACTGGGCGCCCATCGTCGCAGCTACGAGATGGAGCAGGTGCTCGGGTCAGTCGCGACGCTTTTGAAGACCTCGACCGACGACGTGGTGCCCGCCCTCGAACGACTCTTCGATCGTCAGCGTGACGTGGAGAAGGAGATCGCCTCACTTCGCCAGGCGCAACTCTCACAGTTCGCCCATGAACTCGACGCGCAGAGTGCCGGTGACGTGGTCGTCGCGCGCGTCGACGGTTACGCCGGCGACCAACTTCGCACGTTGGCCCAAGACCTCCAACGCCGCGGACGACGCGTCGTCGTGTTGGTGGGGGAGAACGACGACAAGGTCTCACTGGCGGTCGCCACGGACGGATCGCTCGACGCGTCGAGCACGGTCAAGTCGCTCGCCGCGCACGTGGGCGGTGGGGGCGGTGGGTCCGCGCGCCTCGCCCTCGCGGGAGGTCGCGATCCCCAAGGTATCGACGCGGTCGTCGTCGCGGCGAAGGCACTCTAAGTACTCGGTGACGCGTTTTCTCGGACTCGATCCCGGTGCGGTGCGTTGCGGCGTCGCGATCACCGACTCGTCGGCGACGATGGCGTTTCCGCGACGCGCACTGAAGAACGACGACGCCTTGCTCAGTTCACTTCGCGCGTTGATCGATGAGGAACACGTCGGCGCCGTCATCGTCGGACGACCGGTGGCCTTATCGGGCAACGAGACGTCGAGCACCAAACAGGCCGACGCGCTGTACCACGAGCTCGTCGGGGCCTTCGGTGAGATCCCCGTCATCCAGTGGGACGAGCGCCTCACGACCTACGAGGCGCAACGATCGCTGTCCCAGGCCGGTCTAAAGGCCAAAGAACAACGAGATCACGTCGACAGCGCCGCCGCCGTCATCATGCTGCAAAACTACGTTGATGGCCACCATGCTCTTTAGGCCGCTTCGCCGTGTGATTCTCGCCGTGGTGGTCGTACTCGTCGTTGTCGTTGGATGGTTCGCGCTCCAGATCGATCCCATCTTCGCGGGAAAGGGTCGAGAGGTCATCGTCACGGTGCACACTGGTGATTCCTTCTCCACCATCGCGGGCGAGCTCCATGCCAAAGGCGTCATCGCCTCGACGTTCGCCTTTCGTCTCGAGAGTCTCGTCCTCGGTACGCCCCAGGTGCAGGCCGGTTCGTACGAACTTCGTCAGGGCTCCTCGTTCGCGAAAGTTCGCAGCGTCTTGAACAGTGCCCCCAACGTGGTCGTTGTCGTCGCGTCGCCGGGACTCACCCTTCACGAAATCGCCCTCAGCGTCGCGAGCGACATGGGTCCCACCTACGCCACTCGTTTCGTCGCCGCCGCGACCGCGGCGGCGACGCCGAGCACGTTCGCCACGTCGGGTTCGCTCGAAGGACTCATCGGCGCGGGCACCTACGTGATCTCACCGACGACCACGCCGAAGCAACTCGCGGACAAAATGGTGCGAGGATTCGAACGAGAAGCCTCGTCGGTCGGCCTCACGCCGACGACGACGATCAGTGGACTCAATGCCTATCAACTGATCACCGCGGCGTCGATTGTGGAAAAAGAGGGCTACTACCCGAGCAACATGCCCAAGGTGGCGCGCGTCATCTTCAATCGCCTCGCGCGAGGAGGCCCGTTGCAGATGGACTCCACCGTCCTGTACTACTTCAAACAGGACGGCGGGACCGTCACGTCAGCGATGTTGGCGACAGCCACGCCCTACAACACGTACCTGAACGCTGGTCTCACGCCCACGCCTATCTGCACCGTGTCGACGTTCGCACTCAACGCCGTCCTGCACGCGCCTGCTGGCACGTGGTTGTACTTCACCCTGATCAACAAGAACGGTGACGAGGCCTTCTCCACGACGTTCGCACAACAACTGGCGAACGAGAAGATCGCGCACAAGAGGGGTCTTGAATGATCTGGCGCGTAGGGGTGGCGGGCTCGCCGGTGTCGCATTCGCTCTCGCCCCAGCTGCACGAAGTCGGGCTCCGGCTCGCGGGTCTCGAGGGGACGTCCGCGCGCGTCGAGTTAGCACGAAATGATGCCTCTCGCCTTAGACAACTACTGCAGAGCGATTTCGACGCGCTCTCCATCACGGCACCGCTGAAGTTCGAGGCGTTCGAACAGAGTGATGAACTGAGCGACGTCGCCCGGCGAACCGAGTCCGTGAACTCACTGCTTATGCGCGACGGGGTACTTCACGGTGAGAGTACGGACGGTGAAGGCTTCATCAACGCCCTTCGCGCCCAATTCGGTTCGGTGGTGGAGCACGCGCACGCCGTGGTTCTCGGCGCCGGCGGCGCCGCGAGCGCGGTCGTCGACGCGTTGGTGCACCACGGCGTTGCTTCGGTCGCCCTACACGCGCGCAACGAACTGAAAGTCGAAGAGCTGAGCGATCGCTACCCGAACGTCTTTGCCAGTTCGCTGGTCTACCGACCCGTCGACCTCGTCGTGAACACGGTGCCGGTCGCCGGGCGTGACCGTGAGGCGGCGGTATTGCAGGGCGTGCATCCTGAGACCGTGGCCGTCGACATCACGTACGAACCACGCGTGTCATCGTGGCGAACCCTCTACGACGACGTGGGGTGTCGCACGATGAACGGACTCGCGATGCTCGCGTACCAAGCAGCGCTGCAGATGCAGTGGTGGTGGGGCGTCGAGATCGACGGCGCGCAACTGCTGGAAGTCATCGCGTGACCGACACTCTCGGTGCTCTTTCGCACCGTCTTCGCCCGAAGGACTCTTTCGACCTCTGGCTCTTTTTCGGCATGATCATCCTCGGCGGCACTGGCGTCGTAGCCATCTACTCGGCCACGCGCCAACAGCTCGTGAACCAGGGACTGAACTCGCACTATTACGTCGAGCGCCAGGGTTTCTTCATGGTGCTCGGCGCCGTGCTCATGTACCTCATCTCACGTATTGATTACCGGCGTTTCGAGATCGCGGCGACCCCGCTCTACGTGGGATCACTCTTCGCGCTGGCTGGCGTGTTCGTCATCGGTAAGACCGCACTTGGCGCCCAACGTTGGTACAGCTTCGGTAGCTCTATTCAGATCCAACCCAGTGAGTTCACGGTGCTCTTCTTGATCTTGGCGATCGCGACGTTCTGTGCGCGAAGAACCGAGGGCCTCAAGATGTACGACGTCATGCGCCTGCTCGTCATGGCGGTCGTGCCCCTGGCCCTCATCGTGAAACAGCCCGACCTCGGGACATCGGTCATCATCGTCTTGATCGTCTCGGCGATGATGGTCATCGCCGGCGTCCCACCGCGGTTCATGACGCTGTTAGCGGTCCTCGGCTCCGCCGGTCTCGTCTCGGCGGTCCTCCTCAATCTCTTACAGAAGTACCAAGTCGACCGTTTCGTCTCTTTCCTCAACCAGAACTCCACGAACCCTCAACTCACGGCCCTCCTCTATGAGGTCAACAACGCGAAGAGTGCCATCGGCTCCGGTGGTGTCTTCGGCGCGGGACTCTTTCATGGCATGCAGACGGTGCTCGGCTACGTCCCCGAACAACAGACCGACTTCATCTTCACCGCGATCGGCGAACAGATGGGATTCATCGGCTCGATGTTCGTCGTGTTGCTCTTGGCGTTCGTGGCCTTCCGCATGTTCATCATTGGCAAGCGCGCGAAAGACACGATGGGACGACTGCTCTGCATCGGCGTCTTCATCTTCTTCGCCTTCAGTTGCTTCGAGAACATCGGCATGACGATGGGCATCATGCCCGTGACCGGTATTCCTCTACCCCTGCTCAGTTACGGCGGGTCCGCGGAGACCGTGTTCTTCGTCGCGGCCGGCATGGTGCTCTCGGTGTCGCGACGCGTGGGGAATTAGGTTGGACCAATGAGCGATGAGTCGACCAGCGAGGCCGAAGTCGCAAACGAAGAAGTGGTCGTTGACGATTCGACCGTCGCGAGCGCCAACGACGTGACGTTTCGCGTCATGCACCTCGAGTCGGTCCTGTACGACCTCACGGACGCGTCACCGATGATTCACTTGCTCGAGGCGGAGTCGCCGTATCGCTACCTCGTCATACCCGTCGCCCTCAGTGACGCCATCGCGCTGCACAACGCGCACGGGGCCATTGAGGGCAGGCGTCCGAGTACGCACGAACTAATGACGACGGTGTTGACTCGACTGCAGGGCGAGGTGATCGCCGCGCGCATCGTGCGCTACGAAGGCGGCGTCTTCTACGCAGAACTCGATCTCATGACGCCACGCGGTCGCGAGGTCTTCGACTGTCGCACCAGTGACGCGCTCTCGATGGCGCTTCGCCAAAGCGTGCCGGCGCCGATTCTGTGCTCCGACGCCGTTCTCGACTCCTATTACACCTGAGAGAAATGGACGGCGACAATTTCGCCGCCGCGTTTCTCCGTGTTCCCTTCGTCCGAGATCCGCAACAGAATGGCCACGACGAGGTAGTTGGCGATCAACGAGTTCGCGCCGTAGGCCATGAAGGGCAACGTGATGCCGGTGAAGGGGAGTAGCCGAAGAATGCCTGCCATGATGAAGAACGCTTGAAAACCCAACAGTGCCGTAAGTCCCGTGGCCGCGATGCGTACGAAGTCGGACGTGGCGCGTTGTGCGATACGAAAGCCCTCCCCGACGAAGGCGGCGAAGAGACAGAGCACCAGGATCACGCCGAGAAAACCCAACTCTTCGGCGATGGCGGCAAAGATCATGTCCGACGTGATGAAGGGAATGTTGCCCGACTGACCGAGGCCGAGACCGGTACCCGAGACGCCGCCCGCCGCGATGGAGAACCACCCGTAGGCCAGCTGGTGCGAGAAGTTGAAGTTGACGGTCGACCAGGGGTCGAGCCATTCACTGACACGACTCTGCACCTGGACGAACAACTTGTCGGCGATGAACGCGCCGCCCACAAGAAGTCCGACGCCAAGAAAGACGTAGGACTTGAGTCCCGTCGTCACCCACAAGAGCGCAATGAATAGAGCGAAGATCAAGATGGCGAAGCCCAGATCGTTCTCCGCGCCCAGGATGGCGATCGACAACAACCAGGCGGCGAGAATGGGCACCAACACCTTCGGCGGGACGAACCTCAAGGGGCCGACGCGCTGCGTCGGGATGGTCAGGAGCTCGCGATTCGCCGCGAAATAGGACGCGAAGAAGAAGACGAGGAGGATCTTCGAGAACTCCACGGGTTGGAAGGCGTACGGCCCCAAGTCGATCCAAAGCCGAGCACCGTTCACCGTGGTGCCGATGTGCGGCACCAGCGGAGCCGCGAGGAGTCCAAGCGCCGCGACGAGTGTCAGGTAGCGATAACGGTCGAGGTCGCGCACGTGTCGCACGACCTTCAGCGTGAAGGCGAGCGCGAGGGCGCTCACGAGGAACCAGATTGACTGGCTTCGCGCGAGCGGCGGGTCCCAACGAGCGATCTCG
>DASZHK010000145.1:0-2526 GCA_035937905.1 Acidimicrobiales bacterium | reverse complement strand
TCATCGAGCGGTGCTGATTTCGTGCGGCCATCACGACGCGCTCGCTCCACGCGACCGCCAGTTCGGGGTCGGTCTGTGCTTCGGCGACGAGCGCGACGAGGCTCCGGCCCGTGGGGGTGCCCGCGATCGCTTCAACCCAGGTCGACAGGGCTTCGTTCAAATCGCCGCTCAAACTTCCGGTGTCAATGGGGGGTTGGAGCTGCATGAACTCAGTCAGGAACGCCTCTATCGCCAAGATTCCTTTGGAGGGCCATCGGCGATAGATGGACGTCTTTCCGACTTTGGCCAAGGACGCGACGTCTTCGATCGTCAAGCCTTGGAATCCGCGCTCGGCCAGCAAGGTCGAGGTGGCGCGCAGGATGGCCTGCTCGACTTCCTCGCTGCGGGGTCGGCCCCGCTTGGTGGGCTCTGAAATTGAAGGCGATGTCACGTTCTCCATAGTAGTCGTTATAATACGATACGTAGCGTTTCATATAGGAATCTACGGAAAACAGGAGTCATCGTGAGCACTGGAGAGCAACTTAGGTCCGAATCGGAAATGATGTCCGTCGAGAGCCACGGGAACAGGGTCTCAAAGGGTGCTGGAGCACTTACGCGCGGGTTTGTTATGCCCCATCGAATTGCTTTCTGGTTGGTCGCGATGGCCTTCCTTTTGAATATGGCGTTTTCGGCGGTGCCGACGCCGCTCTACGTGTTGTACCAGCAGCGCGATCACTTCTCCGGGATCATGGTGACGATCGTCTACGCGGTCTACGCCGTCGGCGTCATCGCGAGTCTCTTCCTCGTTGGCCACGTCTCGGACTGGGTCGGGCGGCGCAAGATGCTAGTCCTCGCGTTACTCGTCAACGTGGCGAGCTCACTCTTGTTCATCTTCTTTCCGAGCCTCGTCGGTCTCATCGTCGCGCGCGTGGTCTGTGGCGTCGCGGTGGGCATGACGACGGCGACCGCGACGGCGTACTTGGCGGAACTTCACTCCTCCGCGCGTCCCGGCACGTCAACCAAGCGTCCCCAAGTCATCGCCATCGCCGCCAACCTGGGTGGCATCGGTTTCGGTCCGTTGCTCGGAGGACTGTTGGCGCAGTACGCACCCTCACCACTTCGACTTTCCTACATCGTCGTTGGCGGCGCGTTGGTCGTGCTGGCGTTGTTGATCACCTTGGCGCCCGAGACGGTGGCGATGCTGGACAGGGCTCCGGCCTGGCGCCCCCAGCGCGTGGCCGTCCCACTCGAAGGCAGGCGTCACTTCTACGCCGCCACGTTCGCGGGTCTCGCGGCCTTCGCTGTTTACGGTGTCTTCAACTCACTCGTACCTAGCTTCCTCGCGGGCACTCTGCACGAGACGTCGCACGCCGTGGCCGGCGCCGTCGCGTTCTCCGCGTTCGCCGCGGGCGCACTCGCACAGATCGCACTCGGTCGATTGGACACGACACGCATGCTTCGCTGGAGCGTGCCGATCCTGCTAGCGGGTCTCGCGCTCTTCACCATTGGCATGTGGTTGCCGAGCTTGTTGATCTTCATCTTGGGTGGCGTCGTCACCGGCGCGGGCGCGGGACTGGTCTTTCGCGGTGCCCTGGTCGCGGCGGGTAGTACCGCACCGTTGCAAGCACGCGCCGAAGTGATGGCCGGGTTCTTTCTCGGCGCTTACGTGGGCCTTTCGGTCCCCGTCATCGGTCTGGGGATCGCCACTATGCACGTCGCGGCGAAAGAGGCCATGCTGGTGTTCGTAGTCCTCGTCGCGATAGCGATCGTGTGGTCGGTTCGCGCCGTCGTGCGCTTCACCAGTCGTGCGTTGGAGGTGTTGTAATGAGCGAAACTCTTCTTGCTCGTTCGCAGAGCCTGCGCGCACGTCACGAGCGTGTGCCATCCTGGGCGGTACTCGCGATCTGTTGTGTCGCGCAGTTCATGGTCGTCCTCGACGTCGTCATCGTCAACGTTGCCCTTCCTCAGATGCGCGACAGTCTCGGGTTGTCGGCGTCGGGTCAGCAGTGGGTCGTCAACGCGTACACGTTGACCTTCGCCGGCTTCTTGATGTTGGGTGGTCGCGCGGCCGACCTCTTCGGACGTCGCCGCGTGTTCTTGATCGGACTCTCCGTCTTCACGCTGTTCAGTCTCCTCGGAGGTCTCGCGCACAGCGAAACGTGGCTGCTCGTCGCTCGTGCGATGCAGGGCATCGGTGGCGCGATACTCGCGCCGGCGACGTTGAGCATTCTGGTCACCGCCTACACCGACCTCGAAGCACGACGCAAGGCGCTGGGCGCGTGGTCCGCGACGGCCGCCAGTGGTGCGGCCGCGGGCGTGTTGGCGGGAGGAATACTCACGAGCATCCTCGACTGGCGATGGGTACTGATCGTGAACGTGCCGATCGGCGTCGTGCTCTTCGTCGCCGCGTGGTTCGGTCTCGATCGCTCGCGCGACGAAGAGGACGCCAAGCGTTCGCTCGACGTCGTGGGTGCCGTTCTCGTGACGACCGGTCTCGCCGTGTTGGTCTACGGCATCGTCGGTACGAACACCTACCCGTGGGGTTCG
>DASZHK010000144.1:0-18833 GCA_035937905.1 Acidimicrobiales bacterium | reverse complement strand
CAAGACGGGTACGCACACCTTTACCCTCCGCTTGGCGAATGGTAAGACAGGTAAGGCGAACTACTCAGTCGCGTAGTAACTTCACTCCAAGCAGTACTAAAGGAAGGCCCCCTCGAAAGAGGGGGCCTTCCTTATTGGATGGGTGACTGGATCAGTGAAGGTATGTGATTTGCAAAGTCTTGTGCAGAGATTGTCCAAAAATGGACAAAGTGCATCTTCATCTAATTACGCCTCGAGCGTTTTCGAAGATTGTTGTAAGTCCTTTCCAAGAAAATTCGCGAACTGTAACACAACGGCAAAGGGATGGGCGCCACCGTTTACCTATGCTGTTTGGAAGTACCCATAAGGCACGTGCTTAGGTCTCCGAACCTGACGGGAAGTGCAAAAGGCGGAATTCAAATGATGAACAGAGTGAACCGTGGAGTAAGGGTCCGATCTCTTCGATCTTCGGCGAAAGCCCTCGCAGCTATGGGGGCGACTACGGCCCTAATGGTCACTGGCCTGGCATTCGTGGCCGCGTCGCCCGCTTCTGCAGCAGGATTACCCAACAAGCTGATCTATACGGTGGTCCCTCCAACTGCGACGAACGCCGGAGCAGCGCTATCGAGTTTCTCGGTGTCTGTCGAAGACAACACCTCTACGGTTATAACGTCGGGAACTGGATCGACTGACACCGTG
Organism: Acidimicrobiales bacterium; assembly: GCA_035937905.1. Classification (GTDB taxonomy): domain Bacteria; phylum Actinomycetota; class Acidimicrobiia; order Acidimicrobiales; family RAAP-2; genus RAAP-2. The sequence continues at coordinate 18,155 of DASZHK010000144.1, read as the reverse complement.
GCAATCACGTCGAATTGCACGCTCACGGGAACGACGTCGATGCCTGCTGCTTCTGGTGTGGCAACGTTCACGGCAGTGACCATCACGACAGGTACGAACTGCACGCTCGTTGCTTCCGACACCACATCGTCAGGAGTCACCACGGCGACGAGCGCCGCAATCACGGTCACTCCGGCCGTTGCCAACAAGCTCACGTACACACCAGCTCCTCCAGCGACTGGGACGATTGGCGTGACGCTTTCCCCGCAATTCAAGGTTTCCGTCGCTGATCAGTACGGAAACGTTGAAACGTCGGCGACTGACACGATCACACTCACGACACCCACCGCTGGGTGCGTCCTTGCAGGTACGTTGAGTACCGCCGCGATCGCAGGGGTGGCAACGTTTTCTTCGGTCAACTTCACAAGTGGCACGGCGTGCACCCTAACTGCGAGTGACACTACGAATGTCGGCGTGACCGCCGTCGGAAGTACCGTCACACTTGCGACGACGACGCCGGCCGAGGTCGGCTTTACGACGGAACCCGCGGCTGCTGTTGCGGCGGGGACAGCTCTACCGTCGTTCGCGGTCTCGGTCGAAGAGAGTAACGGCATTCCAATTACGTCTGGAACGGGATCGACGGACATAATTGCTCTTACTTCGACGTGCACGTTGACAGGGACGACCAACGCGACGGCAGTTGCGGGCGTGGCGACCTTTACCACCGTGGCCATCAAAACTGGGAGCAGTTGCCAACTGGTCGCGACAGATGCGACAAGGACGCTCGCCACGGGTACGAGCACAGTGATCGCTGTGTCCGCGGGCGCAGCAACCCAAGTTGGCTTTACGACGGCTCCTCCCACAACGGAGACCGTTGCCTCAACTGTCCTTGCAACGTTTAAGGCCGCTGTGGAGGATGTAAACGGGAACGTGGTGACCTCGGGTACTGGATCGACGGACACGATTGCAATCACTTCGAACTGCGCGCTTGGTGGGACCACGACCGGAGTTGCCGCCGCTGGTGTCGCAACCTTTAGCGCACTCAGCATTAACGCAACAGGCACGTGCGTGCTCACTGCCACTGACTCCACACGGACACTCACTGCTGCCGCGCACACCACTTCCGTTGGCACACCACAGGCGACGGTGACGGTCCGAACACTTAAGGGAAACGTTGGCACCGTGTTGAGGCTCGCGATCTCGGGAGGCACGGGTACTGGCCCAGTGACGTGGGCTCTCGCGGCCGGCTCGTCTGCGGGTTGTACCTTGTCCGGAAACGCACTCACCGCCAGGCGAGCGGGAACGTGCAGCGTCACGGCAACGAAGGCGGGAGACACCACGTACATTGCGGCAACGTCAGCTGCCGCGAGCGTGTCCTTCGTCGTACCGCTGAAGGCCACCCGGGTTGCCGGAGCCATCGTCGTCGGTAGGACTACGACGGTCACGATCGTTGGCACCGGATTCTCTGGTCGACCAAAGGTCATCAGTAACGTTGCTGGCGTGAGCACGAGGGTCACGCGCGACACCGGTCGCACGCTTACGGTCGTGGTCTCGGTGAGCGGTGGTGCGAAGGCGGGTGTTCACACCTTCACGATCATCCTGGCCAACGGCAAGCGCACCGCGGTGAGGTTCTCGCTTACGTAGTCAAGAGTTCAGATCTATCAACGACGCCCCCTTCATGTGAAGGGGGCGTCGTTGTTTCTATTCACTTGCACTGCGATGGAGCAAGTGACGGGCGACCTATGAACCGCTGCTGAGCGACCAGGTGGTTCCCTCAGGAGTGTCTTGGACGTCGATACCTGCCTTGACCAGAGCGTCTCGAAGTTCGTCGGCCAATTCGTACTGCGCGTTGGCTCGGGCACTCACTCGAGCGGCGAGTATTCCCTCGACGAGCGGCGTGGGATCAATGTATCCCTCACCTCCCGTGGTGGCGAGTTGAACGAGCTGGGCGAGCGCCTCGAGTCCCGGCACTCCGCCCTTTGCGACCAGTTCTCCGAGCGCGACGGGCCCGACGGCAGTGGCCGACGACGTGCTCGGGGTTGGCTGGTTTCGAGTGGGGGCGATCGTACGAAGGTCGTCGAGACTCGTCGTCGTGGCATTGGCCAGCACGGTCGTCTCGCCGTTCAAGCGCCAGTACCCGTTCGAGCGTCCCTTCACCGTTACTGTGTCGTTCGACAGATCGAAGATCAGCGCGGTGTGCTCGTCGACGCCGAGCGTCGCGACACCTTCGGGTAGGAGGCTTTCGAGTTCGAGCAACCGCGACTCTCCGAGGTAGCAGAACCGAGTGTCGTAGTTGCCCCCTTCGTTGTTGTCGAAGTGGGGGATCACGACACAGTTGAGTCCAAACGCCTCGAGGACGTTGAGTCCTTCGCGCCACTGCGGTCCTTCGACGCCCACTTTGTAGACCTCGTAAATGGGTGCGGTGAAGGCGCCGAGCGTGAGCGCTGCCGCGGAGGCGAAACAGAGCGTCCCACCGTGGTCGAGCACGTCGAGCAGGTCGTCGCCAAAGTGCAATGGGAACCACTGGGCGAGGGCGTAGGTCGGGCTCCCGGGTCCCGCGAAGACGTAATTTGCTTGGCGTACTTGCTGCTTGAAGAGCGTCCGCTCAAGTTCACTGGCCTTGTTGTAGGAGGCGAAGTGCAGCGTCGTCAGCTTGGTCTGGAGGGAGATATTGAAGTACTCTTCGAGCTTTTCGCTCATCTGGGGGACGTTCAGTTGGAAACCGTAAGCGGTATCGAGGTTGACGGCGTCGAGTGAGGAGAAGCGCGCGAGGATCTCGCGGTGCACCTTGGTCATTCCCGGCGCGGTCTCGCCAGAACCGAGTATTGCGAGAACGCCGCTGGACATTTCGCCAGCGTATCGTGGCCGGCCGCCGCGAAGAACGAGAGAATCGCTAGGTTGGGGACGTGAGTGGTGTCGTCATCCAGTTCCGAGACCGTGCCCGCGGCAACGTCTCCGTTCCTATGGTTCTGTGGGCGCTCGCCATGACCGTCGTACTCTTCATCGACGTGGTGGCGCCCTCATCCGTCGTCACGTGGATCGGATTTGGCGTCTCGGCGATCCTTGGCGCCTATCTGGGCTGGCAGGGTCGCGTGGGAACCGTCTTCGTGGCCCCGATGGTCAGTTGGCTCTTCGCGTGGTTTCCGTTGGAGATCGCCTGCATGATCCACTTCGGCATCCTGAAGGGGTTCTTCCTCGGCTTATTGGTGATCACCTTCGGCTGGATCGCCATTGGGTTCGTGGAGTTCGCGTGGCTGGGTATGGTGGCGCTGTTAGTTCGTGCCGTTCGCGGATCCTCAAGTCCTGACGGCGTCGTCATCTTGGGACCGGACGAACGCCCGTAGCGCCACGCCGTCGACTTCCTTGAGCGTGTGGCTAGGAGATGATTCCCGGATTGGCCGCGGCGTACATCTGATACGCGCTTCGCAGCCAATCATCTTGGTTGTACCAGTTGGATGAGAGGCCGTGAAAGGCCCTACTAAGCATCTGGCCCTCGAAGAATAGCGACCACTGCCGAGCCGTGAGTTCCTGGCTCAGGTGCCCGCCGTCGATAAGTTCTTGGTTAACCGCGTCGGCCCGCTCGATGTAGCGATCGTAGAGCTCTAAGAACCCCGGTCGAATGCTCGGCCGCGAGAGCGCGGTCGCCGAGACGCGAAAGAACATCTGGCGCTGGCGGTTGAGACGCACTTGGTAGTCGTCGTCGCCGAGAAGGTCGAAGAGGGCGTTGACCATGGATCCCGTCGCGAGTGATCGTGACGCCGACGTCTCGAGGTTCTCGATGATCTCGTCGGTAACGAGTGCGAAAATGTGCAACAGCGACGCGTTGATGAGTCCTTGGCGCGAGCCGAAGTGTCCATAGATGACACTGGTGCTGAGATTCGTCTCCTTGCAAATATCCAGGATGCGAAGTTCGCTTTCGTCTTCATCCCAGAGTCGACGTGACGTCGCTTCAATGAGTACGTCACTCGCGGTGTAGTTGCTCGCTGGATCAGCCATCATTCGAACGTACTCGTTGGCGACATGCCTCAGAGGCTACGCGAGGCAAATCTTTTTCGTTTTGGTGTGCCAAACGACGTCGACACGTTCGCGCCCGACGTGAACTCGGCGACGCGGTGGCTACGCGCGACCGGCGAGTCGTCGCCACTCTTCGAGGGGAAGTCCTTGGCGGTCGTGGCCGAGAACTTGAAGACAGACGTGATCGGCGCCGGCGTCGCGGTGCGCGTGCACGCTCGCGTGCACGGCTTCTTCGTCACCGTGCACGACGAGGGCGTCACAGAGTCGATCAGATCCGCCGCGTACGAAGTCGTCGTCGTTAAAGCCCAATCGGCGCCAACTGTTCTGGTAATTGGGCAGTCCGGTGTAGAACGCCAGATGTTCGTGGGCCCGTCGAAGGAACTCCTCACGACTTTGGCCGAGCACGACGGACTGTTCGACGCCCAAGAATTTGTCACCCAAGAGTGCCCGCGCGCGCAGCGTGTGCTCGGGCGTCACCAAATAGGGGTGCGCGCCGTCGGTGAGGGTGGCCGCGAGGCCGAGCATCTTCGGACCGAGCGCCGCGATGACGCGAGCGACGCGCGTGGCCCCTTCCTCGGCGAACATCGGGGCCTTGTCCATGGCGAGGAGGAACTCCTCCATGACCTTGAGGGGTGCCGCGTACTCGTGACCGCGCAGGCGCTGGACCAGCGGCTCGTGACTGACGCCGAGCCCCAACACGAATCGGTCGTCGTACGCCGCCGTGAGCGTCTTCGCTCCGTTGGCCGCGGTGACGGCGTCGCGGCCCCAGATGTTGGCAATGCCCGTCGCGATGACGAGCGACGACGTCGATGAGAGGAGGAGTGACGCGTTCGTGAACGCTTCACGTCCCCACGCCTCGGGAAGCCAGAGTGCCCCGTAGCCGAGCGACTCGATCTCCGCGGCCATCTCCGCGCTCGCTCGAGGCGCGAGCGCGTCCAGCGTGAGCGTCCAGAGACCGAGAGTTCCTCGCAGTTTCTCGAGCGCAGCGGGCCAGGTTGCCACGGTGTTGAGCATAGGACGACACGATGTCACGAAGAGCAAGCAGAATAAGGGTGTGGCCTACTTCGTCGCGCTCGCCAGCGCCTTCTTGGTCCTGTCGGCGGCCACGGCGCTGCGGCCGGGACGACGGGGTCTCTTCGCGGCGTTCGCCTACCCCGTGGGCTGGGCGGCCGGCGAACTGGCGGGTCAAGGCGTCTTCGTCCAAGGGGTGTTGATCGCGCTGTTGTGGTGGTGGGGGTGGCCGAAGACCCACTGGCTCGGTGCGCTCGTCATCGTCATCGCGTGCGTCGCCGTTCTCGAGAATCTCGCGCTCGTTCTCATCCTCTTTCGCTCACGCGTCACGGTGCGACGGGCCATGGAGACCGCGCCCGACCGACCACTGCAGATCCCCCGCGCCAACGACGACGTCTTCGGTCGGTGGTGGAGAACGGCACTCTTGATCCCCTTTCATCCGCGCGACATGCAACTCCATCGCAACCTCGTCTACGGACCGCTCGATCGCCATCGCCTCGACGTCTGGCGACTCTCCACCACGCCCACCGACGCACCCGTCATCTACTACCTGCACGGTGGCGCGTGGACCTTCGGGGACAAGCGTGAACAGGGTCGTCCGATGTTGCACGAGTTCGTCCGACGTGGCTGGATCGTCGTCGCGAGCAACTACCGCCTCGCGCCAAAGTTTCCCTGGCCCGCGCAGATCGAAGACGCGACGCGCGCGCTCGGCTGGATCAAGAAGAACATCGCGACCTACGGAGGCGACCCGGACCGCGTCGTTGTCGCGGGTGGCTCGGCGGGTGGCCACTTGGCGTCACTTCTCTCGCTCAGCACGAACGATCCGACGTGGCGGCCCCCCGAGATGAGTGACGTCACGGACTGGTCGGTGCGTGGCGCCCTCTCGTTCTACGGGGTCCTCGAGATGACGGGCGACGAGGCGCATTGGCGTGGACTCGGGCGAGGCATTCGCCTGCTGTTAGAGCGTCACGTGGTGCAGCTTCCCTACGACGGCAACGAGTCTCTCTACCTCTCGCTTTCACCTTACGAACTCATCAAGCCCGACTCGCCCCCGTTCTTCGTCGTCCAAGGCGTGAACGACACGCTGGTCGAAGTGAACGTCGCGCGGGCCTTCGTGGCGAAGTACCGCAGCGTCGCTTTTTCGCCGCTGTACTACGTCGAACTGCCCTTCACCCAACACGCCTTCGACGTGACGGCGAGTCCTCGCACGTCGGCGACGACGCGCGCGGCGGTCGCCTTCGCGGCGTCGGTCGTGAACGCACGTCCGACGCTGACGCCCCAGCTCGTGGCGAACTACCAGGTGCCGCCGACGCGTCTCATGGTTCGCGTCGACGACTCGTGGCTCGACGCCCAAGAGGCGGCGGCAGTACTCGGTCCCTTCTTCGTCGTCACGTCCGACAACCCGTACTCCCAGGTGCTGAGTGACGAAGAGAACGAGGCCCGTCGCGCTTCTCTGCGAATCTTTCTCCAAGGCCGTGGCGTTGACTTCCACGAGGCGTTAGGACAGGATCCCCAGGGTCGTTGGCCCGACGAAGCGGGCGTCGCGTTGCGTGACCTCTCGCGCGAGGACGTTCGATCGCTCACGCGCGCGTGGGATCAGTTCGCCTTCTACGAAGTTGGTGAGGACGCGGTCATCGTGCGCGACGCCGCGTCAGACGTGGCGCTCGCTTAACTCTGGCTGAGCGCGATGTCAAAGCTCAATTCGCTGGCGTCGTTCACGATCAGCTCGCTCACGTTGCCGGCGGCGGCGAGGTCGTTGGCGCTTGCGCGCAGCGCCGCGGCGACTTCTTCTGGAGCGTTGACGACGAAGCGCGAGACCTCGGCGCGTTGCGAGACCTTGGCGGTGCTCTTCTCGCGACGAATGGCTTCGAGCGCGTCACAGACGGGTCGGTAGATCGAACCGGGGTCGACCGAGAGCGTGCCGAGCTCTTCGACGCTCGGCCACGCGGCGAGGTGCACCGAGTCGTCGTGCCACCAGTGCCAGACCTCTTCAGTGACGAAGGGCAAGATCGGCGCGAAGAGACGTTGCAGCACCGAGAGAGAGATCGTCAACGTCGCGCGCGCCGACGTCGTGTCGCTGACGTCGCCTTCGCCGTAGGCACGAATCTTCACGAGTTCCAAGTAGTCGTCGCAGAACGACCAGAAGAACGACTCCGTGCGCTCGAGGACGCGCGCGTAGTCGTAGTGCTCGAAGGACGTCGTTGTCTCTCGGATCAGTTCTCCGAGTAGGGCCAAGAGGTCGCGGTCGAGCGGCGTCGTGACGTCACTGGGGCTGAAGGTCGTCGTGTCCTCGAGGCGACCCAACACGAACTTCGACGCGTTGAGGATCTTGATGGAGAGTCGTCGTCCGATCTTCATCTGCGCCTCGTCGACCGCGGTGTCGGTGCCCGGACGACCGGAGGCGGCCCAGTAGCGAAGCGCGTCGGCGCCGTGTTGTTCGAGGAGCGGCAGCGGCGTGACCACGTTGCCGACGGATTTGCTCATCTTCTTTCGATTGGGGTCAAGTACCCAGCCTGAGAGCAACGCGTTCTTGAAGGGCAAGCTGTTGTGTTGGAGGTGACTGCGCACCACCGTCGAGAAGAGCCAGGTGCGAATGATCTCGTGTCCCTGGAGGCGAAGGTCCATCGGGTAGACGTGCTCGAAGAGCGGCGTACCCCAGTGGCCGGCGATCTCGGGCGAGAGGGAACTCGTGGCCCAGGTGTCCATGACGTCGGGGTCGCCCGCGAAGCCGAGCGGCTGGTTGCGCTGGGCTTCGTCGAAGCCGTCGGGAACGTCGCTCGACGGGTCGAGGGGCAACCGGTCGAGTGCGGGCACGATGGGTGAGTCGAAGTCGATCTCGCCGTTCTCGTCGATGGGGTACCACGCCGGGAACGGCACGCCGAAGAATCGCTGGCGTGAGATGTTCCAGTCCACGTTGAGGCCTTCGACCCACGAACGGAACCGGTGCTTCATGAAGTCCGGGTACCAGTGGAGCTCTTCGCCGCGGCGAAGGAGCGCTTCGCGATTCTCGAGGGTTCGCACGAACCACTGGCGTGACGTGACGATCTCGAGGGGTCGTTCACCGCGCTCGTAGAACTTGACGGGGTGGGTGATCTCGCGGAGGTCTCCGACGAGGTCGCCCGAGGTGCGAAGCGCGTCGACGATCGTGGCGCGCGCCTGGTTGACGGTCTTACCCTCGATCTCGGCGTACAGCGCGTTGGCGGCGTCGGGTTCCTTCGACGGGAACGCCTCCGATCCAAAGACAGCAGGGAGGAACCGGCCGTCGCGCCCGATGAGGGCGCGCGTTGGCAGACTCAGTTCGCGCCACCACGTGACGTCGGTCGTGTCGCCAAACGTGCAGATCATGGCGATCCCCGATCCTTTGTCCGGATCGGCGAGTTCGTGCGCGAGGATGGGTACTTCGACTTTGAAGAGCGGCGTCACGACGTTCGAGTTGAAGAGTTCCTTGTAGCGCTCGTCATCGGGGTGGGCGACCAGGGCGACGCAACTCGCGAGCATCTCGGGCCGAGTGGTCTCGATGTCGATCGGGCCGGCTCCGTCAGCGTGCTGGAAGGACACCCGGTGGTAGGTGCCTGGTCGTTCGCGGTCTTCGAGCTCGGCCTGCGAGACGGCCGTTCGAAAGTCAATGTCCCAGAGGGTGGGCGCCACGTTGGAGTAGACCTCGTCGCGGGCCAGCATCTCCAAAAAGCTGCGTTGCGAGATCGCCTGGGCTTCGGGTGAGATCGTCGTGTACTCGAGAGTCCAGTCGACGCTGATGCCGAGGTAGCGCCAGAGGCGCTTGAACGCCTCTTCGTCAACGGCCGTGAGGAGATGGCAGAGTTCGACGAAGTTCCGGCGCGATATGGAGAGTTTCCTCTCGGCGGCCTTTTCGGGGGCCACGAAATGGGGGTCGTAGGGGAGCGTCGGGTCACAGCGCACGCCGTAGTAGTTCTCCACGCGCCGCTCGGTGGGCAGACCGTTGTCGTCCCAGCCCATGGGGTAGAAGACGTCCTTGCCGCGCATCCGCCAGAACCGGGCCACGACGTCGCCTTGGGTATAGCTGAAGACGTGGCCGATGTGCAGTTCCCCGGAGACCGTGGGGGGAGGGGTGTCGATGCTGAAGACCGTCTCGCGGGTCGCCTCGCGGTCGAAGCGGTAGGTGGACTCCGCCTCCCAGCGGGCGAGCCAGGTGTCCTCGAGGCCGTCGACGGTGGGTTTTTCCGGTACGGCACGGGTAAAGGGCGTAGAAGCGTCAGGCATGGTTGGCGTAGTTTAGAACAGTGATTCGCCTCTACGACACGGCCCGCGGCGAGGTCCGCGACCTCAGCCTGCGTACTCCCGGGCGTGTCTCAATGTACGTCTGTGGCCCCACCGTTGACAACCTGCCGCACTTGGGGCACGGTCGTTTCACGCTCGTCTGGGACGTGGCGAGGCGCTGGTTCACGTTCCAGGGCTACAGCGTGCACTACGTCTGCAACATCACCGACGTCGACGACAAGATCATCGCGCGCGCGAGTCGTGAATCGCGCAGCGAAGCCGACGTCGTCGCCCAGTACGAAGCGGAGTGGTGGGACGCAATGGACCGCCTGGGCGTGTCGCGTCCCGACGACGCCCCCCACGCCACCCACTACGTGGAGGACATGGTCGAACTGATCGCGTCGTTCCTCGAACGCGACGTCGCCTACGTCACGAGTGACGGCGTCTACTTCGACGTGTCGTCGGTGCCCGACTACGGTCTTCTGGCTGGTCAGCCGCTCGAAAGCCTGCGGGCGGGCGCGCGAATCGAAGCCAACGACGAGAAGCGCTCACCCCTCGACTTCGCCCTGTGGAAGAACGCCAAGCCCGAGGAGCCGAGCTGGCCCGCGCCCTTCGGGGCTGGGCGACCCGGCTGGCACACCGAGTGCGTGGTCATGGCACTCGATCTCCTCGGCGAGGACTTCGACCTTCACTGCGGGGGCCTCGACCTCAAATTCCCTCACCACGAGAACGAAAGGGCCCAGGCCGAAGCCGCGCACAAGGGCTTCGCTCGCCACTGGAGCCATAACGGGTGGGTGATGGTCGGCGACGAGAAGATGAGCAAGTCGCTCGGCAACTTCACGTCATTGACCGATTTGCTGGAAACGACCGACCCCCGGGCCTACCGCCTATTGGTCCTGCGCTCGCACTACCGCTCACCGATCGACGTGAAACCAGCGACGATCGCTGACGCCGAACGGGCGCTCTATCGCCTCGACTCACTGGCGCGTCGATTCGAGTTGCCGGTGCGCGCGGGCGAGGACTTCGAAGTGGCCTCGTCGCAGACGTGGGAGGACGAGTCACTGGAACTCTTCGAGCGCGTCGTAACGGTCATGAACGACGACCTCAACACGCCTCTCGCCGTGGCTGAACTCTTCGACGCCGTGAGCGTCGCCAACACCCTTGCCGACGAGGGCCACGAGGCGTCCGCGCGTCGCCTCGCCCAGTCGGTCGGCGTCCTCTTTGGCGCGCTCGGGCTCTCTCTCCTCGCCGGGAGTCACGTGGTCGACGAGGTCACGGAAACCCTGGTAATTCAACGCGATGAGGCCCGATTGGCCAAGAACTGGGCCGAAGCCGACCGGTTGCGGGATGAACTCGTCGAAAGGGGCTGGATCGTGGAAGACGGGTCTTCGGGCACACTTATACGTCGTCTATAAATCCTCTTGTTCTCTAAGGCCCTGACCAAGTAGCGTTAACCCTGAGGTTGCCGTTGTGGTTCCCTCCCAAAACCGGAGTTCCGGAAGTAAAAGTAATCAAGGAGGCCCACAGTGGCTGCAGGAACCGTCAAGTGGTTCAACGACGAAAAGGGTTGGGGATTCATCGCTGTCGATGGCCAACCAGACGTCTTTGTTCACTACTCGGAGATTCAAGGTGACGGGCGAAAGACGCTCGTCGAAGGTCAGGCCGTCGAGTTCGACATCGAACCCGGCGATCGTGGCCCGCTAGCTAAGCGCGTCATTCTTAACTAACGACCAATTCTTCGTTGTAAGCAACCGCCGCCTTAGGGCGGCGGTTGTTTTATTGTGCCTCATCGTCCTCTACGGTACGTTTGGTTACTAGCAAGTAACTTCAACCCGCAAGGTGCGACATGACTGATTTTTCAATCGAACTCAACGAAGACCAGATCACGCTTCGCGACTGGTTGCACGGCTTCGCTGAGCAGCAGATGCGCCCCATCGCCGCTGAGTGGGATGAGCGCGAAGAGACACCCTGGCCCTTCATCGAAGAGGCCGCCAAACTCGGCGTGTACGGGCTCGATTTCTTGATGAACGCCATCAAGGATCCCACCGGACTCTCGATGATGGTCGCGCTCGAAGAGCTGGCCTGGGGCGACGCCGGACTCTGTATGTCGATCATGGGCACGACCCTGGGCGTGGCGGCGATCGTCGCCAACGGCACGCCCGAACAGCAGATGGAGTGGGTCCCTCAGTGCTTCGGCACGCCCGCCGACATCAAGCTCGCGGCCTTCGGCGTCAGAGAGCCCGACGCCGGCAGTGACGTCTCGTCGCTGCGCACGCGCGCCATCTACGACGAGGCGCACGACGAGTGGATCTTGAACGGCACCAAGACGTGGATCACGAACGGTGGGATCGCGGCCGTGCACGTCATCGTCGCCTCGGTGGATCCCAAGCTCGGAAGTCGGGGTCAAGCCTCGTTCATCGTGCCCGAAGGAACGCCCGGACTCAGCATGGGTCAGAAGTTCAAGAAGATGGGCATCCGCGCGAGTCACACGGCCGAAGTCGTTCTCGAGAACTGTCGCGTGCCCGGCGCCTGTCTCCTCGGCGGCAAGCAGAAACTGGACGAGAAGTTGGCGCGTGTGCGTGAGGGTAAGCGCGCCTCGGGTCAGGCCGCCATGGCGACGTTTGAAGCGACCCGACCGGCCGTCGGCGCCCAGGCACTCGGCATCGCGCGCGCGGCGTACGAGTACTCACTCGACTACGCGAAGGAACGCAAACAGTTCGGACGTGCCATCATCGAGAATCAGGCCATCGCGTTCAAGCTCGCCAACATGAAGATGAGCATTGACGCGTCGCGCTTGCTCATCTGGCGCGCGAGTTGGATGGCCGCGACGCGTAAGCCCTTCACGAGCGGCGAGGGTTCGATGTCCAAACTCTTCGCGAGCGAGACGGCAGTGAAGGTCACCGAAGAGGCGATTCAGATCCTCGGCGGGTACGGCTACGTTCGCGACTACCCCGTTGAACGATGGCACCGCGACTCGAAGATCTACACGATCTTCGAGGGTACTTCTGAGATACAGCGCTTGATCATTGCGCGCGCCATCTCGGGTGTGCAAATCAAGTAGTCGCTTCAGTGTCTAGCGAACGCCCGTGTACGGCACGCTTGTCCCGTTGCTGTCGTTGAAGCTCCCGGTGATCTTGTTCCCAGCGATCGTGCCGACATTTCGCGAACGATAAGTCGCGCCCTCGGTGATGGTGAACGCGTACCTATTGCCCGTCTGGGGACAGCCAATGATGTGATAGAGGGAACTCGCCGTGACACCCGCGCACGCGCCGGTTGCACGATTTTCGCTTCTGAACGTGATGCCCAAATAGCCTCCAGATATATTCCATTTTCCGACGAAGTTTGTTTTGGCCGCCGCAAACGCTGGCTGTGACGCGACCACGAGCGAAATTGGAAGTGCCGGCGCAAGCGTCGCGATCGACGTCAGCAAGACCCGGCGGTATCGGAACCTGACAGTCCGCCGTGAAGAAACTTCGTTTTTGCCCAAAATTTTGCCCTTCGACACGTGAGCCCTCTCTTCACTTCGCCCGGTCTCACCGGCAACATAATTGAACGTTGATTCCGCTCGTTGGTTCCTCGGAACTTAGCCTTGAATAGAGCTGAGAAGGGAAGATTTGTTGATTTTAAAGGGTTTTCGCGAGCGAGTCGGCTTCTTGAGTGGACAACCAATTCACAACGGTGACACATCCACTTGACAAATATCTAGCGAACGACGAGACTTGCAGGCTGCAAGGGCTGATCTGGAGAATGTAGTGGCCCGAATCACTCTTATGGTCGGATTTCGTGACGCGCGTGCTGCGCCGCGTCTTTCCAATACTGGAGCGATCGAATTAGCCAGTACTTTTCTTTCTTTTGGGAAAGTCCTCCCACGCACCATTGTCAGTTTTTCGCCAGTCGTTTGACATTTCGTAATGTACGAAATGTCCAGTCAGGGAGAATGCACATGAAGGGTGGAACCTCCCCGTTGAACGTTCAACCTTCATCGCGACGAGGCGACGTCGCGAAGGAATCCGCGAAGTCACGTCGCGTGAGGAACCGCGAAGACCGGGGGTACACGCTCATTGAGCTGTTGGTCGTCGTCACGATAATCCCGCTCATCGTCGGGGCTCTTGGCGCTGGACTCATAGAGGTCTTCTCACTGCAAACGGGAGTGGCCTCAAGGCTCGGCGACTCCAGCGACGCGCAGATCGTCGCCGCGAATTTCACGAAGGACGTGCAGAGCGCGTCATCGCTCACGACGAACGCAACCGCGCTCTGCGGAACCGGAACCCAGCTGCTGGGGTTGGAGTGGGGTGGAAGTCTCGAGGTCGTCTCCTACGTCGATCAGTCGTATAACGGCACGACCTACGCCATGGTTCGAAACGACTGCACTGCTGGTCCTTCGGCGACGCCATCCAGCTCGACCACGCTCTCCTACGACTTCCTTCCGCCGTGTCCGGTTGCTGACACTGCCGCGATGTGCAGTTCATTCGCTCCACCTCAACAGCCCGCCCCGGTGGCCTACGACAACAAGACGGTGGTGGTCACGTCGGTCGGACCTGTGTCGACCATTGGTATTACTGCTTTGCAGTTCCCCATTTTGGAGCCGAAAAGTAATTTCGTGTACCACTTGTCGGCCTCGCCTGCTGGTGGAGCTTCAACGCCACAGACCAACCTCGGCGCGCCGTCCACTGGCTCATCGTGCGGTTTCGCCTTGCCGGGTACCGGGTCGTTCGCCGCGACGATGTGTTTCATTGGCTTTACGACAACGGAGTTGCAAGCCGCGTACCCGAACGCGGGCAATACGTGTTCATCAACGGACCCGGGTCAGCAGGGTTTGGATATGTCCGTTGACACGCCCGGTGGCTACGTGATGTCGTTCTGTCTCACGGTGGTGCCGGGAGCGGGTGAAAGTCAAAGCGCTACGAACCCGCCGCCGGTCGTGGCGGTGTCGACTCCGATCGGCGGGGGGACATGTCGCCAACAAGGTCAAGGGTGCGACTGGGGTCATCTCAGTAACGGCCAAGGTTTCCTAGGAAACGACAACCAGGTGAACGGCACCGCAACGCCTTTCTATTCAGGTATCGGATGCCCCGTCTCGACACCCAACCTCAAGAACAACGTCGTGACGTCGTCGTGCATCAATCCTGGGATTTTTCAGACCACCAACGGAGGGAACGACACCGTCACGCTCTCCAACATCGAGGTGAACGACCCTGCGGGAGATCTGGCTACGGGCTACGAGGTCATTACGGTCGACGCGGAGACCGTCGACCCCGGAAACGGTGCCTACATCAAGTGGACATCAATGCAGCCAACGTCGCGGCCCCTTCCGTTCAACCTGGTTCCGAATTTCTCCAGCTCTGACCTCGGCAACGCCTGCAACGAAGTGCCACCAAGTGACACCGGCGCCGGAAACCCGACTGGGTGGAGCATCAACGACGGCGATACGACGGTCAAAATCGGCTCGACCGACTACACGGGAAGTTTGACGGGCCTTGGAACGGCCTCTGTCGAGTGCCAGTCCAACTGGCAAACGTCACCGCCGTACCTTCGAACCGGTACAGCAATGCTTGGGATCACGCCTCCCGCGGTGAACGGTGGCGCGGAGCCCGTGACCATCAAGGCGCAACTACAGGGCGAGGGCTTCAACGCCGTCGCCTTCGGACTCCTACTTCCATGATGCTGCGAACGGATCTCAACGTACATGGCCGTCTCTTCGGTGTTCGTCGCGCCTCGGCAGGCGTTGGCGCTGTCTCGCGAGCAGAGAGCTCGGCAACTCCAAAGGTTCGCTCGGAGGCGGGAGAGACCCTCGTCGAAGTTCTTCTCGCTTTGGTTATCCTGGCGCTGGCGTCGGTGGCCATGATCACTGCGCTTGGCACCGACATCTCGGCGTCGGCTGCGCATCGAAGCTTGGCAAACTTCGATACCGCGTTGGCGAGTTCGATTTCAATGACGACCACGCTGATCCAACAGGACTACTCGTCCGTGTTCACTTCTTGTCCGACTCCGTCGGGGTCTCTTTCCGGCTATCCATCTTCGACGGTGCTGACGTCGGACCTCGCTATCACTGGCTACACGGCGTCGATCACTGCGGTTGAATACACTGACACGAACGGGTTCACTGCCGCGTGTACGTCGCAGAACGTTGGTGCACCGCAACTCATAACCATTGTTGTCACGTACACGGCGACGGGACGTACGCAAAGCAACTCAGTCGTCGTGATCGACCCCGCGCCGGTCCAGGCGGGTGGCAGCCACGGCACCGTGGCGACGCAGTTGGTGTTCTCGACGCAGCCGGGCGGCGCGTCGGTCGGCACCCCATTTCAATATCAGCCAATACTCGAGGTGCAGGACGCGAGCGGCCAGATTGTGACCACCGACCTCTCGCCGATCACTTTGACTATCACGACGGGTACCGGCACCAACGGAGCTTCATTGTCCACGACGTGTTCCGGCGTGGAGACTTCGGGCGTCGTCGTTTACTCGCAATGCAGCATCAATGAAGTTGGTAATGGGTACACGTTGACCGCCACGGAGCCGGCACCCTCGGGACCGGGCGTGCTCACGTCAACCAGTGCTCCTTTCTCCGTCTATTCAACACAACTGGCAACACCAACTATCACTAGCGTTGTCCCTTCCACCGTGACAGCTGGAGCACTCAACGTCACGTTCACGGGGTCCGCCAACGCGCCTACGGGTGAGAACTACACCGTGAAGGCGTGCACGGACAACGCGATGAGTGCCAACTGCACGCAGCCGACGGGCATCACGTCGGGCAGTGACGTGACGGGACTCGTTGCTGGATCGAGTTACTACGTCCAGATCACCGCCACGGCGTCGTCCAGTTTTCTCGCCTCAACCTCTCCGCCCAACGGACCGACGATGGCGACTCTGCAGCTGGCCGCGCCGAGCACACCGGTGCTCAGTTACGGCACGGTCGCTGGCTCATTAGCGGTTGCGTTCACGCCGCCCACTACGGTCGCCTCCGGCCAGACGTACACGGTGAAGGCGTGTACGAACACCTCGATGAGTAGCGGTTGCGTGAGCAATACGAACGTCACCTCGGGCGCCAACTTCACAGGACTTGCGTTCGTGCCGGGCACCGCTGGCACGTTGTACTACGTGCAGGTGACGGCCAATGCCTCGACGGGCTACTTGGTGTCTGCGGCCTCGCCGACAGCGAACCACGCGGCTACAAGTCAAGTCAAGACACCCACGGGGTTCTCGGCAGCGTCCTCAGCGTCGCAAACCGGCGCAATAACTGCGTCGTTCACGGAGCCGAGCGGAGGCACTGCGCCCTCTTCCTTCACGGCAACGGCGTGCACTGATGTGGCGATGACCATTGGCTGCGTAAACGCCACAAATTACACCTCGGGCGCCCAGATGGGCGGCCTCATCGCGGGAGCTAACTACTACGTTCAGATCACCGCAGTCGCTTCGAGCGCCGGATTCGTCTCAGCCACCACCGCGGTGTCGTCGCCGACCGTCGCCACTGTTCAGCTCGCGGCGCCGTCCGGCGTCACGATTGACTATGGCTCCGTTGCCGGCGCGGTGTCGGTCACTTTCACGCCGCCGTCTCCCGCCGCCGTCGGCCAGACCTACACGGTCAAGGCGTGCACGAACGCTGCCATGAGTTCCGGTTGCGTGAGCAACGCGAACTACACCTCCGGCACCGATCTCGCGGGCCTCGCGTACACCGTCGGCAGCGCGGGCGCCAACTATTGGGTCCAAGTCACCGCCAACGCCTCGTCGGGTTACGTCGTCTCGCCACCTTCGGCTACGGTCAGCCACGCCGCGATGAGTCAGATCGGCGCACCGGGCACTCCGATGGCGGTCAACTCTTCGACCACTGCCGGGGCTGTTGTGGTCACCTTCGCAGCCCCTTCTGGTACGGCGCCGTTTAGCTACAACGCCGCGGCTTGCACCAACGCGGGCATGACTAGCGGCTGCGTGTACGCCAACAACTACACCTCGGGTTCACAGTTCACCGGCCTCGTCGTGGGCACCCGCTATTACGTCCAGATCACCGCGGTCGCGCCCACGGGCTACGTGAACAACAACTCGGTTGTCTCGTCGTCAATCCTTGTCACTTTCCAGCTCGCAGCGCCGACCAACGTCACCGCTGGCTATGGTACGGTCGCCGGCTCGTTGTCGGTCGCCTTCACTGCGCCCGCCAACGTCGCCCCCGGCCAGACCTACACGGTGAAGGCCTGCACTAACGCGGCCATGTCCAACAATTGCGTGAACAACGGGAACTTCACGTCGGGTACGGACTTCACGGGTCTCAACTTCGTAACGGGTAACGCCGGTATCACCTACTGGGTTCAAGTCACCGCGAACGCTTCGGGGGGATATTTTGTCTCGCCGGCCTCGGCAACGGCCAGCCACGTTGACACGAGTCAGATTGGTGCCCCTGGCAACCCGACGGCCACTGCTTCCGGGACGGTAGGTGCCATCGTTGTCACCTTCACCGCCCCTTCGGGCACCGCGCCTTCGAGCTACAACGCGACGACTTGTACCGACTCAGGCATGACCAACAACTGCGTTACTTTGAACAACTACACCTCGGGTGCCCAGTTCTCTGGTCTCAACTCGGGGACCCGTTACTGGGCCCGGATAACCGCCGTCGGACCCGCGGGCTTCGCGAACAACACCTCGAACACTTCGAATTCCGCGAAGGCGAAGTGATGAGGGAATTTCCGAAGAGAGTACGAGCTCGCTCGGGCGAAGATCGAGAGAAGAGTGTCGGCCTGGAACCTGTTCGCGCTGTCCGGGCGCGCGCGTCGGGAGAAGACGGCGCGATCCTCATACTGGCCTTCGTGTATCTCGTAGCGGTGAGTCTCGTCATCACCATGTTGTCGACGTGGGTCACCAACGATCTCAACAACTCAACGCGCTTCACTGCAGCGAATTCGACGACGTTGGCAGCAACG
>DASZHK010000143.1:0-7127 GCA_035937905.1 Acidimicrobiales bacterium | reverse complement strand
CAACCTTCCCGGTGCACGCTGGTGAGTTCTTCAACCACGTTCGAGCAACCTCAATATCGGCGAACGCCCTCCCTTCGCCCTTCAGAAGGGCACGCATCGTCGACACCAGGCAGCGGAACGTACCACCGTACGAGTACAGATCAACGGCGAGAGTCACGTAGCCAGCCGCGGCGATCCGGTCCGCGTGTCGGCGCGTCATCGCATCGAGTCCGAATATCTCATGGATGACGACGACGCCGGGCCACTGACCTTCTCCCTCTGGTTGAGTGAGGTACGCGCGCAACGGACTCGACCCTTTTGGTGAATTTCCGGCGTCGGCCAGATCGATGAGGGGCATATCCACAAGGTACCGGAGTGAGAACGTCATTCCCACTGACGAGCCACGTTGCTCCAGTAGCGTCGGCGCCATGGAGCGCAGCCGCACCGCTAAGTACGGACGCGCCCTCACCTTGAGTTTGAGCGTGGCACTCGCCCTCGGTGTGTTCCTTCCCAACGGTTCGTACCGGATCAGTGGCAATGTCGTACTGCTCAACGCACTCTCTGCACCCTTCAGTGACTACGGAAGCTCTGAACTCGGCGTCGGCGTCATCGTTCTCGTCGTTGTGGGCGCCCTGTGGGCCACGCGACGGAGGCCAAAACAGTCCGAGCTCGGCGCCGTCATCGCGTACGCGGGAATTCTGGGTTTGATCCTGCCCGACCTGTGGCTGCGAAACACGACAACGGTGACCAACGGCGCGCACGCAAGGACAATGAACGTCAGCTTCGTGTACGGCTTCTGGATCAACCTCTCCGTCGTCGTCCTTCTCGTGACCGTGTCTTCACTCCTCGTGGTACAGGAACGAAACTCAAGACCAGCGAGTTAGTTAACTGAACACGCAGGTCGAACGGTGCAGTGGCGACGAGTCATCAAGTCGTACGCTCATCGATCTCAAAGTGAACCATCGTGCTCACGACGTCCCGACTAGGAAAAGGGACTCGCGGAGTCGACCGGGCCGTGCGAACTCTCCGTCGCGACGAAATTTGACTCCGGGCACAACACCTTGAGTGCGACGTCGAGTATTCGCGCCAGTCCGTCAGTCAAGACGTTCTTGTCGTGCGCGGCGCTCCATTCGGGCGCGGCGAGTAAGTGGTCACTCACCGTGAAGATCGCGGCGACGTCGACGTCACGCACTTGGGCGATCGTAAAGAGCGCGGCAGCCTCCATCTCCACGGTCACGACACCCTCGTCCCGGTACGCCAGTGCCTCTTCCACCGTCTCGCGGTACACGGCGTCGAGCGTCCACGTGGGTCCTTCACTGAAAAGGCTGCCTTCGCTGATCAATGTCTGGCGAAGTTCGTCCGTGAGACGTGGTGTCGGGTAGGCGTAACGCGCAGCCGGAAGGTAGTGGTGCGAGACACCCTCGTCTCGAATCGCGCCGGTGCAAAGCACGACGTCACCAAACCCGACATCGCTGGGAAGTGCCCCGGCGAGACCTAGGCTGATAAAACGACGAACGCCCAGCGTCGCTAGTTCTTCGATGACGATTGCCGCGCCTGGCGCACCAAAACCAAAACCCTCAACGACGCCAATTCGATTGCTGAAGGGCTTCTCCGGTAGCCACATCGTGCGCCAAGGGGCTGAGTACCCAGGTACGTTCGTAAAGCCTCGTGCCGCGAGAAGCGCGTGCAGCCGAGTGCTGTAACCCAAGATGACGCATTCGGGGATGATGTGTGCCGGGTCGTTGAGGAGGCTGCGAACCACGACCTCGGGACGGATCAGTGGCGTTCCTCCGTGCTTCATGGGCTGATTGGGAAACGTGGCCCGTGGAGAATTCAGTTCACAAGTATCACCTCTCGCGGGCCAGCGAAGGCTGCCTATCCCAACGTCTATTCCCCGGTGACGCCGTCCACGACTTCACGGATGAGGTCGGCGTGGCCGTTGTGGCGTGCGTACTCCTCGACCATGTGACAGAGGATCCAGCGCAAACTTGGCGAACGTCCGTCGGGCCAGACGCGGCGACCGAGCTGATCCAGGCCGCCTTCTCGCATCGCCTGAGCGACCAATCGATTCGAGAGGGCTACGGCGTCGTTCCAGAGTGTGAAAAGTTGCTCGGGTGAGTCGTCAACTGCTGATCGCCACTCCCAGTCGGGTTCGGCGTCCCAGTCAACGTCGGAGAATGGTGGCTCCGGTTCCTGATTCCAAAGACGCTCCGAAAACCAGTAGTTCTCGACCAAGGCGAGGTGCTTCAGCATTCCGCCAAGCGTCATCGACGACGCACCGACCGTTACGTTGAAACCGCTTGCGTCGAGCCCTTCGCACTTCCACGACAACGTCGCGCGTTGAAACTCAAGAAAGCCCATCAGCGTCTCGTACTCGTCGCTCGAAAGTGGAGGCTCGGGACGACCTTGCTCATCCACGTCAGTCATGGTCAGCGATTCTAGACACGCGAAACGAGTAGCCGCTTCGACGCCGTCGTCTCTCAAGCGTCCACCGGATGGGACGTGAACGTGATCACTCACCTACATTGCGCCGAGTGCCGGCGTGAGTCTCAATGCACCGATTCGGCGACATCGGGTTTATGCCAACAATCGAGGATCACGTTCGCAGAACCTATGCCTTAACATCGACGCGTGGATCACCTCGAACACTGCGACGCGCTGGACGTAGAAGTGGCACGCTTCGCGGATATTCTGAGCGCTACACCACTCGACACACCGGTACCGACGTGCCCGGGTTGGACCGTCTCTGACCTGAGTGAGCATCTAGGTACCGTGCACCGCTGGGCCGAACATCTTGTCCGAGTTCAGGCGGCCGAGCGCGTACCGAGCCACACAATGGGTCTCAGTCATGGACCGGTCAGCGCGGAATGGATGCGCGAAGGAGGCAGTCAGCTTTCTTCGACACTTCGTGCAGGCAATCCTGACTCGCCGATGTGGGCGTGGGGTGAAGATCAACACGTGAGGTTCTGGTCTCGACGCCAACTGCACGAAACTCTCGTCCACCGGATGGACCTCGAGCTCTCCACTGGTGCGACTCCTGCGTCGTCACCGGAGATCGCCGCCGACGCCATCGACGAGTTTCTCGTCAATCTCGCTGGTGCCGCTTACTTCTCACCTCGAGTTCGTGAGTTGCGCGGAGACGGTGAACAGTTGAGCATCTCGACCGCTGACCTCGATCGTACGTGGACGATCGAACTTCAACCTGAAGGCTTTGCGCTCGTTCAGAGCGAGGAGTCTCCAACAGCTGCGTTGATCGGAGACGCGACAGAACTACTACTGCTCCTTTACCGTCGCGTGACGAGGACAGACTCGCGCGTCAAGTTCCGGGGCGACTCGATTGTGGCCGACTTCTGGTTGGACCACTCCGCGCTGGAGTAGGCACGGAACGATCACCGATCGTGACTGTCACCGGCGCTCAGTCGCGTCCTCTCCACGTCGCGATACATGACTCGTTACCTTCGACGTCGGCCAAGACCCACCACGCTGGCGCATGCTCTTCGGTGACGAGTCGACCACCCGCCGCGAGAGAAGCCTCGATCCGCTCCAGCACTTCGTCGTGAGGGACGAAGACGTCAACGTGGACGCGACTGCGCCCTTCTCGTGGTTGATCTATTTGCTGAAACCGAATCAAAGGCCCACGCGAGTGTGGATCGAGCAAGTCCTCGTCGCCCATTTCCCGGTAGCCCAGCACGGCCTTCCAAAACGGCCGAACCGCCGATACGTCGAGTGCGTCGATCGAGATCCGCACGTCTTGCACGCCGGACGGGTCGGCGGCCACACCGAGCGTCCACGCCGCCGCCGAAATCTGCCGAGCAAGATCGATGTCACGCTGGCTCAAGCCGTCGACCTCGTGAGTCATAAGGCGCACCGTGACACCCGAATAGCGCAAATCAACGTCGGGGTGGTGGTTCGCTTCGTCGGCGAGTTTTCCGATGAGGTCGACGAACGCGACGCCGGTGGCGAAATTGCCCGTTCGAAAGTGCGCGGCCACCATGTTCGCCAGCATCCGCCACTCGATGACACCCTCGGCTTCGTGAAACTGCCGGGGTGAGATCCTCTCGGTCACGCTTTGAAATCTAGTCTGAGTGCTCGAACATCTGTCGTGACGACGGGGTCCCTCAAATCGACATCACTCAGCCGTCACCCAAGGTGAGGACGATCCGTACGGTGTCGCCAAGCTCGAGCCTCTCGGCTTCGCGCACCACCACCTTGATCGGAACGAGATAGCCACCATCCTTCGGAAAGAGCGACGTGGTCCAACTCGTCTTACCGACACGCGCCGTGACGGGAATGACTCCCCAGCCGTAACTCAGAAGCGAAGAGACCGCGTGCAGCTCTGCGCTCTCCTCTTCGGGGACGGTCACGAAATGAAAGGGTGACGGTCCTCGCCAGAACCAGATCTCTCCGCTGAACTTCAGTTGCACGGGGGCACACTAGCAAGCACCGTGACGTTCGTTCTGCGAAACACTCACTGACGCGGAACTGCTCGCGTGGTGCCTTTCGCCATGGATTCTCACCCACGCGCGGGGAACACGACGCACCGTCGTTGGTTACTTCTCGTGTCCTACGTGCCACTTCGAGCACGTGTTACATCGGTACACGTTCATGGGTGCGCCGTCTCGTTTCGTCATTTTTAGGGCGCGAGCTGCGGCCTCTTCACGAGTGGCGTAGGCCTTCTTTGGCTGGCCCCTCAGCGTCGTGTGCGCACTAGGGCCTCGACGGAGCGACGTTCCCGATCCACGGTTTCGGTCTCCGTAGCGGCCCGACCAGTAAAAGACAAGACCAATCACCACCACGACGGCCACGAGCACTCCGACGGTCGTCATGATGCCCTCAACAAGGAATTCAGACGGTCTCGAGATGAGTCTTCGCGACTTCGATCGCGCCAGCGAGGCGACACCTCGTGATTCTCCGATGATGTCATCGGCGATCTGCCGTGGTCGCCCAGTCGCGCGGCCACCTTCGTGGACCTTGCAAGAGATAAGGGCCGGCGACCTTCCGCGAGCGAACCGCCCAAGAGTGGTTCGCCTCTATCCATCCCCGCGTCTTATCACAGGGAGATGTAGCCGGTCGAGCAACGAGGGGCGAGAAGCCCTCCCTTTCGATGGTCGATCGTCGAAGTTCTTACCCTCACACGCGCCGGTGAGGGCCAGCACGCCGGAAATTTCCAAACGTTTCGATCGACCTTCAATCACGCGTGGTCCTCAAGAAACCGAGCGACCGCTGAAGTAGGTTCTCGTGGTGAAGGAGCAACTGACATAGCGCAACAGGTCGCTATGTCAACGAGGGAGGTTGCAAATGCCTACGTTCATGGATTTCCACGACGATCTGAAATTGCCACAAGACGCCGTCCAACAGATAACCCAAGAGACCAAGGATCACAAGACGGACGCGTTCGGGGTTCGCCAGGTTGAACTGTTCCACAACGCCGAAGGAAAGGTCTACTGCCTTTTGGAAGCGCCAAACGTCGACGCCGTACGAGAGCACCACGCTGCACTCGGCGTTCCTTGCGGCGAAGTCCACGAAGTCTCTGGAATCCTCTAGTACCACTGACTCGAGCACTTCTAGTTCAAGATTTCCTGCCTCACTTCTCCGCGTTCGTCACGACGCGCGAGCGTTGACACCTACGACCGGACGTCACAGCCCGAAAGTAGCGTCCAACGCGTGTTCGCCTCTCTTCAGCAACTCAATGAGCGCCAAACCGAGGCTGCCTCATTTGGTGACGGACCTCTCCGAGTGCTTGCGGGACCCGGGACAGGCAAAACCACTACCCTGTGCGCCCGCGTTGAATTCCTTCTCGAGCGCGGTGTCCCACCGGATCGGATTCTCCTTTTAACGTTCACTCGGCGCGCCGCCAGAGAGATCGTTGGTCGAGTGCGCGCCTCACGACGAGATGACCGAGTTCAAATGGTCGCGGGCGGAACGTTTCACTCGGTGGCTCATCACACGTTGCGTCGCCACTATGCCTCTGTCGGACTCCCAGAAGGATTTGGCGTTCTCGACCCCGGTGACAGCGCTGACTTGCTCGATCTGGTTCGAAGTGACCTCGGCATAGTGAGTGGGAAACGGAGGCTACCGAAGAAGTCCACGTTGGCCGCTCTCTACTCGCGCACGGTGAACGCGGGCATCCCTCTGAAGGAGGTCATGGGCGACATGACGCCCTGGTGCGTCGAACACTACGACGACGTCACCTCCCTGTTTAAGGCCTTCGTGGCGAGAAAACAGTCACTCGGCTTATTGGATTTCGACGATCTCCTCCTCTTCTGGCGGATCGCCGTCCAGCACGACGTCCTAGGAACTCGTCTAGGCGCTGCGTTCGACCACGTCTTGGTGGATGAGTTTCAAGACGTCAATCTCTTGCAACTCGACATCCTCATGGCGCTGCGACAACGCGACCCACGCCTCACCCTCGTTGGCGACGACGCGCAAGCTATCTATGGTTTCAGAGGAGCGTCGCCACGGTACCTTCTCGACGCAGAACGGTACTTTGACGGCCTCTCGACAATAACCCTCGACGCCAACTACCGTTCGTCCGCCCCCATCCTCGACGTGGCGAACGCGCTCGCGGCCGACGCACCTGAAGGATTCTGTGCAGTACTTCGTGAAGAGGTGCCCACAACGGGCGCCGTACCACCGGCTCTCATCCACTGTGTCGACGAACGTCAGCAGTCCGTCGTGGTCGCCGATCGAGTGCTCGAACTCTACGAGCAAGGTACGACACTGCAGCGACAAGCGGTACTCTTTCGCGCCGCGCACCACAGCGCCGACCTTGAAATCGAACTCGCGCGACGTCATATTCCCTACGTCAAGTACGGCGGCCTCCGGTACCTGGAAGCGGCGCACGTCAAGGACCTCCTGAGCGCCTTTCGTCTCGTAGATAATCCCCGTGACGAGATGGCTTGGTTTCGGCTCCTACAACTGATGCCGGGCGTCGGACCAGCGAAGGCTCGACGCGCGATCGACGCTCTTCGCGACAGCAACGGAACACTCCCTCCTTCAATGGAGGAGATTCGCCGGCGGTGGACGCGCACCAATGAGGTACTCCCCAACGAATCCACCGAGATGTCGCGGGGACTCATCACGTCACTCTGTTCGACCGGCAACGAGCCCGTGGTCGTGCACGCGGATCGACTTCGTCAGGCACTGGC
>DASZHK010000142.1:0-5888 GCA_035937905.1 Acidimicrobiales bacterium | reverse complement strand
AAGACAGTCGAGGTCGAGAGTACGACGAACGTCCTTGGGGATCGTTCACCGTACTCGATGATGAGCTCTTCGACCACAAGGTGAAGCGCATCGTCGTCGCGCCCGGCAAGCGTCTCAGCTACCAGCGACACTCTCGTCGCGCTGAGCACTGGTTTGTCGTGAACGGCACGGCGACGGTCATCCTTGACGACGTCGAGTACGTCGTCCCCACGGGTGGCTCGATCGACATCGGCCTCGCGCAGAAGCATCGCTGTGAGAATCGCGGAACGACGCCGGTCGTGTTGATCGAGGTCCAACACGGCACGTACTTCGGCGAAGACGACATCGAGCGCATCGAAGACGACTTCGGTCGCGCCAACTAGTCCCGTGCGCGTCGACGAACTCCTCGCCGAGGGACTGACACGTTCCTTGGAGTTCTTCCCGCCGAAGTCCGACGAGGAGAGCGCCGTCCTCGAACAGTCGCTGCTCGACCTCGACCCACTCGAACCGTCCTTCGTCTCCGTGACGTACCGAGGGGGACGCGAGTCGCGTCAGCGCACCTTCGACCTCGTCACCGAGATCCAACAGGCGGGTCACGTCACGGCGATGGCGCACCTCATTTGCGTTGGTCATCGTCGAGACGAGATGCGCGATCTCTTGAAGAACTACCTTGACGTCGGTGTGAGCAACGTCATGGCGCTCGGGGGCGACCTTCCCGAAGGACCCGATCTCGCGCCGTCGGAGTTCACGTACGCGCTCGAACTCGTTGAACTCGTGCGCGAGGTGGGCGAGTTCTGCGTCGGCGTGGGCGCTCACCCCCAAGGGCATCCCCGTTCGAAGGACTTGGCGTCGGACCGCAAACATCTCGCGAGGAAACTTGACGCGGCCGACTTCGCCGTCACGCAGTTCTTCTTCGAGCCCGACGAGTGGATCCGGCTCGTTGGTGAGCTCGCCGAACTCGGGGTCACGAAGCCCGTGCTGCCGGGCATCATGCCCGTCACCACGTTGAGTGGCGTGAAGAGAATGGCGACGATGGGCGCGAGCGTGCCCGCGTCACTCGTCGAGCGTCTCGAAGCGGCCAACATTCGTGGGGGAGCTTCAGCGGTTCGCGCGGAGGGCATCCTCGCCGCGACCGAACTGTGCGCACGACTTCTCGAAGCCGGTGCGCCAGGACTGCATTTCTACACCTTGAACCGCTCGACCGCGACGCGCGAGATCTATCACGCGCTCTTCACGTAAACGACCTATTTCGGGGGCCGTTTGGCCAAAAAGTGCCTCTCGAAATCGCCGTAGGATGTGAACATGGCTGAGAAAATCACAATGAGCAAAGAGGGCGTCCTGAACGTCCCGGACAACCCGATCATCCCCTACATCGAGGGCGACGGCATCGGGATCGACATCTGGCCCGCCGCGCAACTCGTGCTCGACGCCGCCGCGAACAAGTACGGCAAGACCATCGCGTGGAAAGAAGTGCTCGCGGGTCAAAAGGCCTTCGACGAGACCGGTAACTGGCTCCCCGAACAGACCGTGACCGACTTCCGCGAACACCTCATTGGCATCAAGGGTCCATTGACGACGCCCATCGGTGGCGGCTTTCGCTCCCTCAACGTGGCGCTGCGTCAGATCATGGACCTCTACGTGTGCTTGCGCCCTGTGCGCTGGTTCCAGGGCGTGCCCTCACCGGTGAAGCGCCCCGAAGACGTCGACATGGTGATCTTTCGCGAGAACACCGAAGACGTCTACGCCGGTCTCGAACTCGAAGCCGGGAGCGCGGACGCCGAGAAGCTACGCGCCTTCGTGAAGGAAGCCTTCGGTTGGGACGTTCGCGAGAACTCGAGTCTCGGCCTCAAGCCCATCTCGGAGTTCGGCTCCAAGCGGCTCATCCGTGCGGCGCTCAAGTACGCCGTCAGTCACGGACGCGAGTCGGTGATGTTGGTGCACAAGGGCAACATCCAGAAGTACACCGAGGGTGCCTTCATGAAGTGGGGCTACGAACTGGTGAAAGAAGAGTTCGACGACGTGGCCGTTGGGTGGGACGACTGCAACGGCAAGCCCGGCTCGAAGATCCTCGTGAAGGACGTCATCGCCGACATCGCGCTCCAGCAGGTCCTGACCCGTCCGAAGGAGTACGACGTCATCGCGACGACGAACCTCAATGGTGACTACATGTCCGACGCCTTGGCCGCACAAGTCGGTGGCATCGGCATCGCGCCCGGAGCGAACATCAACTACGTCACCGGTCACGGTATCTTCGAGGCCACGCACGGCACGGCGCCCAAGTACGCCGGCCAGGACAAGGTCAACCCCGGCTCCGTCCTGCTGTCGGGCGTCTTGATGTTCGAGCACTTGGGCTGGACCGACGCCGCGAACGACATCGTCAAGGCACTCGAGGCGACCATCGCCGACAAGATCGTCACCTACGACTTCGCCCGTCTGATGGACGGCGCGACCGAAGTGAAGTGTTCGGAGTTCGGCGCGGCCATCGTCGAGCGTCTCTAAAAACGTAGAAGGAGCATCATGACCACCCCCGTCCACGTCACCGTGACCGGCGCCGCCGGCCAGATCGGTTACTCGCTGCTGTTTCGCATCGCTTCGGGCGCACTCTTTGGCCCCGACACGCCCGTGATACTGCGCCTGCTCGAGATCGAGCCCGCGATGAAGAGTCTCGACGGCGTCGTCATGGAGCTTGACGACTGCGCGTTTCCCCTTCTCGCGGGAATGGAAGCGACGAGCAATCTCACGCACGCCTTCGACGGCGCGAACTGGGCGCTCCTCGTGGGCTCCATCCCGCGAAAGGCCGGCATGGAGCGCAGTGACTTGCTCACCGTGAACGGCGGCATCTTCAAACCCCAGGGTCGAGCGATCGCCGAGAACGCGGCCAGTGACGTTCGCGTGCTCGTCGTCGGCAACCCGTGCAACACGAACTGTCTCATCGCACGTTCCAACGCGCCCGAAGTTCCCGCCGATCGATGGTTCGCCATGACGCGTCTCGACCAGAACCGCGCGGAGACGCAGTTGGCGAAGAAAGCCGGCGTCGCCGTGAAGGACGTCAAGAATCTGGCGATCTGGGGCAATCACTCCGCCACGCAGTTTCCCGACTTCGCCAACGCGACGATCAACGGCCAGAACGTACCTGACGTCATCGACGATCACGCGTGGTTGCAGGGCAACTTCATCACCACGGTACAAAAGCGTGGCGCCGCGATCATCGAAGCGCGCGGACTGAGTTCCGCGGCGTCGGCGGCGAACGCGGCGATCGACACGGTCGTCAGTCTCGTCAACGCGACGCCGGCCGATGACTGCGCGTCAGTCGGCGTGACCAGTGAAGGCGCGTACGGCGTGCCCGAGGGGTTGACCTTCGGCTTTCCCGTGCTCGCGGATGGGCAAGGTTCGTGGAAGGTCAAAGAAGGCTTCGAACTCGACGAGTTCGCTCACGAGCGCATCAAGATCACGACCGATGAGCTCGTTGGTGAGCGCGACGAAGTGCGCGCACTCGGACTTATCTAGAGGAAGTTCACGGTAACCCATTGTCCAATTCAGGGTGACGTGCACTGATCGGATCTGACTTGGACCTTGGGGAGTGGCGCCGTTCCCACGAGCCTCTTCGAGAAGAGATCACGTGGTGCTACGTTCGAATCTTGCGTATCGAACGTCATCTGATCGAGGAGTGATCGTGGTAGAACCGCGCGAGAATCCAGATGTGCCGCCGACACCTCAGCCGGTGTTGGCGTCCCTAACCGAGTCGGCGATCTTTCTCTCGGTGACGATAAGCGAGGGCGCCGAGAACGAGGTACATGATCTGCTGGCTGACTTGTCGGGTCTTCAGCGATCGGTGGGATTCCGGGTCCCCGAAGCGCTACTCAGCGTTGTCGCGGGCATCGGGTACGAAGCGTGGGGCCGACTCTTTTCGGGGCCTCGTCCGCGCGACCTCCACGAATTTCGAGAAGTGCGGGGTGAAAAGCACGTCGCTCCCTCGACGCCGGGCGACCTCATGTTTCATATCCGGGCTCGACAGATGGACCTTTGCTTCGAGGTGGCGACGTTGATCATGGACCGGCTGCGCCGATCAGTAGTGGTCGTCGACGAAACGCACGGTTTTAAATATTTTGATGAGCGCGATTTACTTGGCTTCGTCGACGGAACTGAGAATCCCGTGGGGCGCGCGGCGGCGGACGCGGCGCTCGTGGGCGAAGAGGACCCGGCCTTCTCCGGATCGAGTTACGTCATCACTCAGAAGTACCTCCACGACCTCGGTGCGTGGAGTGGTCTCTCGGACGAGGAGCAGGAGAAGGTCGTGGGCCGCACAAAACTCTCGAACGTAGAACTGCCCGACGAGGTCATGCCCTCTAACTCTCACGTAGCGCTCAACACCATCGTCGACGAGCAAGGTGTCGAACACGACATCGTTCGAGACAACATGCCTTTTGGCTCAGTAGGGGCGGGAGAGTTCGGCACGTACTTCATTGGCTACGCTCGCACACCCGCCGTTACGGAACTGATGCTCCAGCGCATGTTTGTGGGCGATCCTCCGGGCAACTACGACCGTATTCTGGACTTCTCTACGCCCGTCACCGGCACACTCTTCTTCGTCCCCACCGCCGACTTCCTCGACGATCCACCTCCGTCGCCGTCGCGAGAACACTAAAGGTACTCCTCTACGGCCGGGACGGCCTGAAGCAACGGATGCCAATGGTGGGCGGCTCTGGATTCGATCCCGCCACGTCGGACCTAGATGTCTCCGGGCCGATCACTTCCAATGGCGTGGGTGCTCTGGAGCCAGCCGATAAGTGGCACGAGTCCCTGCACGTCGCCACGTACCTTGAAGCGACCTTCACGCAACGCGACCGCGCTGTTGAGCGTGCCCGCCGTCAGCGCTTCGGCGTCTTTAAATGAAAGTCGAACGACGGCGTTCGCGGCGAGGTGATCACCTAACTCGGCGACGGCACCACTGGCACTCGCGCTGAAGGTGAGCGCGTGAGGCGCGGAACTCGGCCCATCGGTGAGTTCCAGCACGACACGAAAGACCGACTCCGAATCCTCGAGGGGCGCGGGACCCGCAGCGGCGAGCGTGTCGTTGAGTGACGACAACCACGCGGCGCTGAGGAAGGCCGCCATCTCCTAGGGAGCCGGCTGGACGGCGGCGTCAGCTGCCGACGTCTTCGGCTTGCGTCGAATCTTTCGTCCGAGCCAGGCGACCGGGTCGTAGTGGGCGTCGACGATTCGCTCCTTCAACGGGATGATCGCGTTGTCGGTGATCTTGATGTGCTCGGGACAGACCTCGGTGCAGCACTTGGTGATGTTGCAGTACCCGAGTCCCATGTCCTCGCGGATGAGGTCACGACGATCGTTCTGGTCGAGCGGATGCATCTCCAGTTCGGCGTAGCGGATGAAGAAGCGTGGACCGGCGTAGTGCGACTTATTCTCTTCGTGGTCGCGGATGACGTGACAGACGTCTTGACACATGAAGCACTCGATGCACTTGCGGAACTCTTGACCGCGCTCGACGTCTTCTTGGAACATGCGGTAGCCACCCTCGGGCATGGGCGGGGGCAACAGCGCAGGGACTTTCGCGGCCTGGACGTAGTTGAACGAGACGTCGGTGACGAGGTCGCGGATGATGGGAAAGGCCTTCATCGGCGTGACCGTGACAGTTCCTTTGGGCAACGTGTCCATGCGCGTCATGCACATGAGACGGGGCTTGCCGTTCACCTCCGCGGAACACGAGCCGCACTTACCGGCCTTGCAGTTCCAGCGGCACGCGAGATCGGGCGCGTCGGTGGCTTGGATCCGGTGGATCACGTCGAGGACGACTTCGCCCTCGTTCTGCTCGAGCGTGTAGGTCTCGAAGTCACCGCCGGTGGCGTCGCCACGCCACACGCGCATGGTCACGTCAGCCATTACTTGTCCTC
>DASZHK010000141.1:0-2203 GCA_035937905.1 Acidimicrobiales bacterium | reverse complement strand
GCGGGTCAGCACGCCGTCCTGTGCGTCGGCGAAGACCTCGCGATCCGTGAACGCGGCGAGCACGAGGCCTTCGTTACGGCACAGCTCGAGAGCGCGCTGCGAGGACTGGACGAGAAGTTCCACGCCCTCGTCACGGTGGCCTACGAGCCCCTGTGGGCCATTGGCACGGGCGTCGTCGCGACCGTCGAACAGGTGCGAGAGATGACGGCCTACCTGCGGACGGTGCTTCGTTCTCTGTCGCTCGCCGCGCCACAAGTCCTCTACGGCGGCTCGGTGAACGCCGAGAACGCACCGACGTTGGTCCGCGACAGCGACGTGGACGGTTTCCTCGTCGGGGGAGCGTCATTGAAGGCCGAGTCGTTCTACGCCATCCTTCAGGCGTGCGACGACTGCTACGCTATAAAGCGCTAATCGGAGGACCCAATGTTTACCTGGGCAATCATCGCTATTGAGACAGTTTCGGCCGTGGCGTTGATCTTTCTCGTCCTTTTACACTCGGGGCGAGGGGGCGGCATCTCGGACCTCATGGGAGGGTCCATGGGCGCCGCCGCGACGGGTTCGACCGTGGTGGAGCGCAACCTCGACCGGATCACCATCGCCGTTGCGTTGCTGTTCACGTTCGCCACGCTGGCGCTCGATCTACGCCTGCAGTAACGACCATGCGGTGGCGTCGAAGCTGGCGCTCGCTGGTGATCTCCTTTTTGACCCTCGCCGGTATCGCGGCGTTCGTGGTTCCCATGACGAACTCGGGAGCCCTGCCGTACACGACGGCGAACGAGAACGCCCACACGCTGGTGCTCTCATTGCCGGGACCCTTTAACGGCTGTTCGTACCTCGACAACAGCGTCACGCCGACGACGACGGCGATCCTCGACCTCATCCGTCCTTCCGCCTTCGTCACGAGCGCCAACGGCACGCTGGTGGGTCAAAACGGGCCCATCTCGTCGGCGGAGCTCACGTCGCTGCAACCTGAGACGGTGCGCTACACGATCAGTCCCAATCAAACGTGGAGTAACTCCATGGTCTTTAACGGCCACGACCTCGTGAGCTGGTGGAACCGTGCGAAAGTCCTCGCGAGCGAGACCAGTGACGGCTATCGCGCGATCAAGTCGCTCAGCGTCTCCAAGAACGGACTCATCGTGACCGCCGTCTTCAAGACGCCCTACGCCGACTGGAACCTGTTGTTTCGAGACGTCGAAGCGCCCGGTCCGGCGCAGAGTTGCGCGATCAGCAACCTCGTCAACCTTCCGTCGCTCGGTCCCTACGTCGTGAAAAGCGCCACCGCGAGCCGGATCGTGTTGAACATGAACCCCACGTGGCCCCTCGACACGAATCGATTCGGACGCGTCGTGATCACGGATACACAAGCGCTACCGAAGACGCCCCACGACATCTGGGCGGACTACTCCTTGACCGTCAACAGTGGGACGTTGCTGCCGCTCAGCTCGCGTCCGACGCTCGTGAGTCGTATCTCATCGTCGAGCAACATCGAAGAGATGACCTTCGCGCCCGCCGAGGCGTACGTCAACCAACTCGTCATCCGCCAAGCGCTGAGTTGGGCCGTCTTGCGCCAGTCGATGATCGACACGCTGTTCGGCGCAGTGACGTTCTCGCCGTCGGTGGCGGCGTCAGCGGTCTACTCTCAGGGCCAGAGTCAGTATCCCGGCACGGGGGGATCGAACCCAACGGGCCAGGCGACGACGACGACCATCCTCGGAGGTCCCACCGACGGGGTGAGCGACTGCGTGACGTGCGCGATCGACACCCTGAAGGAGAGCGGCTTTCAGCGAACCTCGTCGGGATGGGTGAGCGCAACGGGGCGCCTGCTCTCGATTCGTGTAGCGGTCGGACCGAGCGCTCTCGATCACGCGGTGGCGGCACTCGTGAAGAAGGACTGGGCGAGCATCGCCATTCCGGCAACGTTGGTCGACGTCAACAGCGAGACACGAGCGGCGAACGCGGCCGCGACGAGTATTGCCGACGTGGCGATCTTCTCGCGTCCGACCCAGACGTCGCCTTCCTACACCGCGCGTTCGTGGACCGGTCCGGCGTATCCGAACACGTTCCCGAGTGGCGATCGATCAGCGACGGTGACGTCGCTCTTCCAACAGGCGTCGGCGATCTTCAATCCAGTGACCGCTGCGGCCACGTGGTTGCGGCTTGATCAAACTGTCTTGAGTGACTACTGGGTGCGTCCACTATT
>DASZHK010000140.1:0-11283 GCA_035937905.1 Acidimicrobiales bacterium | reverse complement strand
CGTGAACACCCGCTTCGGCGTGGAACGGTGCGTGCGCTACGCGTTCGCTCGCGCGAACCAGCTCGATCGTAAGAAGTTGACCCTGGTGCACAAGACCAACGTGCTCACCTTTGCCGGGGACCTCTGGCGCCGCGTGGTCGCCGAGGTGGGCGAGTCCTTCCCCGACGTCGAGGTCGACTACCAGCACGTCGACGCGGCCTGTATCTACTTCGTCGAGGATCCGAAGCGTTACGGCGTCATCGTCACTGACAACCTCTTCGGCGACATCCTCTCCGACCTCGCCGGCGCCGTCACGGGTGGCATTGGCTACGCCGCGAGCGCCAATTTGAATCCCGAGAAGAACGGCGCGTCACTGTTCGAACCCGTGCACGGGGCAGCCCACGACATCGTCGGGACCGGCCAAGCCAATCCGCTGGCGGCGATCTCGTCGTCGGCCCTTATGCTCGAACATCTCGGCGAAGTGGACGCCGCGCGGCGCGTCGCCGCCGCGGTGCAAGACTTTGACGGTGACGTCGCTTCGCTCGGCACGTCGGGCGTCACGAAAATGATCACAGAGAGGTTGTAAATGCCCCCCATCACTCCCACAAAGAAAATTTGGATGGACGGAAAGTTCGTCGACTGGCCGGACGCGAAGGTCCACGTACTCAGTCACACGTTGCACTACGGCACGGGCGCGTTCGAGGGCATTCGCGCCTACAAGACGCCCAACGGCGTCGCCGTCTTTCGCCTGAAGGAACACATGGAGCGACTCCTTCGTAGTTGCAAGATCTTGATGATGGAAGTTCCTTACGAACTGAAGGAGCTCTGTGACGCGGCGGTGGAGATCGTACGCGTGAACGAGCTGCACGACGGGTGCTACATCCGTCCCCTCGTCTACCTCGGCTACGGCGAGATCGGCGTGAATCCCATCGGGGCGCCGGTCAACACGGCGATCGCCGCGTGGTCGTGGGGTCCCTACCTCGGCGACCACGGTGCCGAGAACGGTGTGCGAATGAAGATCTCCTCGTGGGCGCGCCATCACCCCAACACGATGCCCACGGCCTCGAAGACAGTGGGTGGTTACGTGAACTCGAGTCTCGCCAAGGCCGAAGCGGTGCACGCCGGCTACGACGAGGCGATCATGCTCGGCCCCGACGGGCTCGTCAGTGAGTGCACGGGGGAGAACCTCTTCATCGTGCGTGACGGTCTGTTGATCAGCCCTCCGCCCTCTGAAGCAGGGGCGCTGCGCGGGATCACCCAGTCGAGCATCGTGAAGATCGCGAACGATCTTCAGTACGACGTCAGTTTCGAGACCATGCGTCGCGACGATCTCTACCTCGCCGACGAGGCCTTCATCACCGGCACCGCGGCCGAGGTCGTGCCGATCTCTTCCGTCGACGACCGACTGGTCGGTGACGGCCGTCCCGGTCCCATCACGACGGCTATCAAGACGACCTACCACCAAGCCATTCGAGGCGAACGCCCGCAGTACGAAGAGTGGTTGACCAGAGTTTGAGCGCTCCCTCGGAGCGATAACCTCGAACGCGTGGCCCAACCCTCGTTTTCACCCGTTCCCCTCGCCGGCGAAGTTCGACCGACCATGACGACCCAGACTCCCGAACTCGGACGGACGGCGAAGCCCGGTCTCGAGCGCTCCGCCGTTCGCGCGACGGGCACCGGACTCGGCACGCCCGCCCCGGGCGAGGGCTACGCCCTCACGATCGCCGATCGCGAATGCAAGAAACTGACGCTCGAGCACCCCGAGGACCTGCACGACGTGATCGTCGGCGTGGCCGGGGTCGCGGCGAAGCGCGCGAGTGTCGTAGGTCGTGGCCCGACGCTGTCCGACGTGCACGTCGCCATGGATCACTTCGGGCTTCGCTCGACGTCGCCGGTCGCACGCGCGACAACCAAGTCTTTTCAGGGCCTCGCGCACAGTTACGCGGCCCAGCGCCGTTTCGTCGACGCGATCTCCGCGGCGCTGTTGACCACGGGCGCGAACGGCGCCGCCTCCTCGCACTAAATCCCAACCGTAGTTAAGGAAACACAATGAGTTTTGACCTCACGGATGAACAACGAAGTTTTCGTGACGTACTGCACAGTTTCGTCGATGAGCGCGTCGCTCCGAACGCCGCGCGCTACGACCGAGATCAGGTCTTCCCCCAGGACAGTTTCGACGCCTGCGTGGAGATGGAACTTCCCTCGCTCGGGATACCTGAGGTGTACGGTGGCGCAGGCGCTGACATGGTCACCCAGGCGATCATGGCGGAAGAGCTCGCGCGTGGTTGCGCCTCGACGTCCGTGACGCTCTTGATCTCGAAGCTGGGTATGTTGCCCATCTTGAACTTCGCCTCCGAAGAGATCCGCCGTGCGTACCTTCCTCGCATCGCGAGCGGTGAGATCCAAGCGAGTTACTGCCTCTCAGAAGCCGACGCCGGCTCCGACGTGGCGGCGATGCGCTGTCGCGCCGAGCGCGACGGTGACGATTACGTTCTCAACGGATCGAAGTACTGGATCACGAACGCCGGTATCTCCGACACCTACACGGTGTTCGCGAAGACCAACCCCAACGCCGGCAGTAAGGGGATCAGCTGCTTCCTGGTCGAAAAAGGCGCGGGCGTCGAATTCCCTAAGCACGAGGACAAGATGGGACTACGCGCGTCGCCGACGGGTGAAGTCATCTTCAACGACGTGCGCGTGCCCGCGACGCACTTGATTGGTGACGAGGGCGACGGTTTTAAGATCGCCATGCACACCTTGGACCGCTCTCGACCGACCATCGGAGCCCAGGCCGTGGGCATCGCCCAGGGCGCGGTTGACTACGCGGGTCAGTACATGAAGGGGAGAAAGGCCTTCGGCGCGCCCATCAGTGAGCTCCAAGGTCTGCGGTTCATGCTGGCCGACATGGCGATTCGCACCGAGGCCGCACGCGCCCTCGTGTACCGCGCCTGCTCGACGATCGACGGGGGCGACCCCGACGCCACCCTCGGCTACCTCGGCGCCGCGGCGAAGTCCTTCGCTTCCG
The DNA here is from genome assembly GCA_035937905.1 of Acidimicrobiales bacterium. Lineage (GTDB taxonomy): Bacteria > Actinomycetota > Acidimicrobiia > Acidimicrobiales > RAAP-2 > RAAP-2. The sequence continues at coordinate 8,279 of DASZHK010000140.1, read as the reverse complement.
ACACCGCGATGAGCGTCACTACCGACGCCGTCCAACTGCTCGGCGGTTACGGCTTCACCAAGGAGTTTCCCGTCGAACGCTTCATGCGCGACGCCAAGATCACGCAGATCTACGAAGGTACCAACCAAGTTCAGCGCGTCGTCGTCGCCAAGCACCTCCTCAAGTAGGAAATGATGACTGACGCGTCTGCAAGTGCCAACACGATCGTCCGTGCGGCTTTTCTCAAGATCGATCCCGAAGTGACGCTTCGTGCGGCTGACTCGCTCGACCTTCGTGCCCACGCCAAGGTGAGCGCGGTGGTGGGGGTACCGCTCCGACAGCTCCAGCAGCGCCGCGACGTCACGGCGTTCGCGACGACGGCACCGCTCGCGGCCGTTCGAGGTCTCCTCGAGGTAATGGCGCTCGCGCCACTCGAAGCGACGATCGAACTGCTCGGTGACCACGCTGACAACCCCACGTACGAGCAATTGAGCGAGGCCGTCGATCAGCTGCTCGCCTCGGGTTCGTCGATCGACGACGTCGTGGCGCTACTGGCCCACGCCGTGGGCGCCTCCTTTCCGGCGGCCCCACAATGTCGACGACTCCTCGAAGAACGTCCCGAACTGTCGCTGCCGATACTGCCCGAGGTGGTCGCACCGACCGTGTTAGCCGCTCCGAAGGAAGTGAGCGCGGAGATTCGTGAACAACGAAAGCTTCGTCGCGAGGACGAGAAGAAAAAGAAGAAAAGCGCCTCGTCGGCGCGACCGCCGCGACCAACGAAGGCTAAGGGCGGCTCGTCGCGTCCCGACACTCGCACGACGACACCCACGAGTGCGACGCCGCCACCAGCGAAAGAGCGCCGCCGCCTCTTGTTGACACCTCTTGAAATCAGCCGATTCGACGTCGAGCATCCTCTTGTCGGAGCGGTTCTCGTGGTCGAGATTCCCTTTGGCGTCAACGACAGTGACCAACCCGACGTCAAGTCGAAGGATCGGCCCGTTCTCGTCGTAGCGGCCTCGAGCGACGAGTTGTTGGTTCGCCCGATCTACTCGAATCCTTCGCCGGCGCGAACCCTCTTTCAACCGTGGCGTCGCGTAGGTCTCGACCACGTGTCCTACGTCGCGGATGAGCGCGTCGTCGTTACGAACGCGAGCCACGAACCGCTCCAGCAACTCGCGCAGCTCACGACGACGGAGTGGAACTCGCTGACCTAGCTCGACGTGGTGGTCGAGACCTCCGCGTCAGCGCGTCGCGGGCGGTGGACGATCAACGTAACGACGCCGGCGAGGGCCAGCGCGATCCCCGCCAACTGCACGCCAATTGAACCGCTGTGGGACTCTTGACCCAAGAGCAGACGCTCGTCTAGGGCGCGCACGAGCCCCCAGACGATCATGCCCAGCGCCGTGATGACGCCCGCCGTGTACGTGCGACGCTTCTTTTCAACAAGGAGGAGCATGAGCCAGGTGAGCGCGTCCTCCGCCCCTTGAATAAGGGGGACCGGGACGCGCTTTCCAACTTGACCGGTGTAGTGGAGGCCGAACCACTGGGTCGTCACGTGACCCCCGCCGTCCACCATGAACTGGGGTCCGAGGACCCGACCGAGGGCCCAGCCCGCGATGAGGGCGGGAACCAAGGCGTCGGTGAACACCACGAGTTTCGTCTGCGGCCACCATCGGCGCTGAAGGATGATCCCCACGACGAGGGCGAGGGCGATCCCGCCAAAACTCGCGAGCCCACCCTGCCAGACCGCGACCATTCGACCTAGATGGCCGCTGTAGTAACTCCAGTTGGTGGCGACGTTCGCGAGGCGTGCTCCTATGAGACCGCTGACGATTAACCAGATCGTGTAGCGAGTGAACGGCTCGACGTTGACCTGCGAGCGACGAAGACGGTGACGCGCGTAGAGAAAGGCCACGTAGGCCGCGATCGCGAGACCAAAACCGTAGGTGTGAAAAACCAGGGGACCGAGATGGAACGAGGTGGGGAAACCCGACACGTCTAGCCCCGGGGGCGACCGAGACCTACGAACCCGTACCCGAGTCGAACGGGAACGATATGTACGAGTGTGCCGGTCATCTCGGCTTCAATCATCTGACCGCCCCCGACGTACATCGCCACGTGCTCGTCGCCGTTGTAACCGTAGAAGAGTAGGTCCCCGGGCTGGATGTCGACGAGGGGCACGCGCATCGTGTCGTCGTACTGCGCGCCGGAGTAGTGCGGCAAGTAGATGCCCGCCGCGTCGTAGGCCAGCATGACGAGACCCGAACAGTCCACGCCGGAGTGACTGGCGCCGCCCCACACGTAGGGCGTGCCAATGTACTTCTCGGCGGCTGCAATCGCGATGTTCGCCTTCGAGTCGGGTGGGGGTGGGACGACGTTCGAAGCGGGCGTCGCGGTGTTGAGTGCCGCTGCTGACGCCGCGGTAGCGGCCGCTTCGGCCTGGCTCAAGTAGATGGCGATCTGGCCCTTGACGTGGGCCAGTGTGTTGTGGAGTCCGCTCTGGATGATCTTCGCGGTGTGCAACGAGTGGGCCGCGTCCCTCGTCAGCGAACGGGCGTGGCGGTCCTCGGAGGCGAGTTGGCCCCGCTCGTGAGTCAATTTGATGCGGTTGCTCTTGAGATTCGCGATCGTGGTGTTGATGTTGCCGGCGGCGAGTTGGGAGTAGACGTTGGTCTCGCCCGCCCGAGAAGCGTTCTTCGTGAAGAGGGGATTGTTACTCTGCGATCCGCCGTTGGTCACGTAGGAGAAGATCACGTCGGATCGGAGTTGGGTGTTCCCCTTCGAGACGTTCTTCTCGATCGCGGCGACGGTGGCCTTCGTGTTGGCTATCTCGGCGTTGAAGTCGTGGAGCTTGATAAGCGCCTGGTCGTACCTCTGGCCGAGTACGCCGACCTGGGCGTCCGTCCGGTTGATCTGGTTCAACAAGATCGCGGCCTTGGCGCGGTCGTTGGTGAGAGTCGAGGCGCCTGCCGGTCGGGGAAGCACCGTCACGGTTCCGAGGGATACTGTCACGACGGCCAAAAAGGAAAAAAGCCACCGATAGTGGCGTCGATCCCTCACTGGCTGCAGTGTCGAAAGCACCCAGTGCTCGACGTCAGTCACTTGAACAGGCTACTTGGTAAGGCTGTTCCATGTCAGATTGACGGCGAAGTGACTCGGCGTACCCCCTCGTCAACGCACCTTTCGTACGTGACGGTTCGTGAAGTGTTGCAATGATATTACGACCGGGTGGCGCCTCGCGCATAGGCTCGGCGGCATGTCGCAGCGCTCACGCCACCTCCCACGTCGTTCTTGCCTCTCAACGCCCGGTTCCTCCGATCGCTTCCTCGCCAAAGCTCCGACCGCGACCGCCGACTTCTCTTTTCTCGATCTCGAAGACTCGGTGGCGCCCAACGAGAAGGTCGCCGCGCGCGCCAAGGTCGTCAACGCCATTCGAACGCTCGACTGGGACGACCGCGTCCTGTGCGTGCGTATCAACGCGTGGGACACGCCGTGGACGTACGGCGACGTCATCGACGTGGTCGCCAGCGCCGGCGATCGACTGGACGAGGTCATGCTCCCGAAGGTCCGACGGGCCTCCGACGTCGTGGCGCTCGATCTCTTACTCAGTCAGGTCGAGGCGAACGCGGGCTTGGCCCCGGGTCACGTCGGCATCGAAGCCCAGATCGAAACGGCCGAGGGATTGATCAACGTCGAGGAGATCTGCGCGGCGTCACCACGACTCGAGTCCATCGTCTTTGGCCCCGCCGACTTCGCCGCGTCCATTGGGATGCCGGTGACGACGATCGATGAGACGATCCACGAGGCACCGTCCAATCCCTTTACCTACGTCTTTTCGAAGATCTTGATGGCCGGACGAGCGAACGGTCTTCACGTCATCGACGGACCGTTCCTCAAGGTGCGCGACCTTGAGGCGCTTCGATTCGCGGCGAAAATCACGGCGTCCTACGGCTTCGACGGCAAGTGGGCCCTGACGCCCGACCAGGCCTTGGTCTTGAACGACGTCTACTCACCGAGTCAAGAACTCTTCGACAAGTCCTTCGACATCCTCGACGCGTACAAGGTTGCGACGAACGACCAGCACACTGGTGCCGTCATGTTCGGCGACGAGATGATCGACGAAGCGTCGGCGAAAATCGCCAACTCCTTCGTGGCGCGAGGCGCTCGATCAGGCATGACCCGTTCGCCAAAATAATTCCCGTTACTAGGAGTCACTCCTATTAAGGTGTGCGCATGGCCACCGTAACCGACGTGCCAATCTCGAGACGAGCCCGACTGCGGGCGTCGTTTACCCCCTCGGAGTGGCGCCGCCTCTACGGCATGTTCGGCTTCATCGTGTTCCTTCACGTCGCCGGTTGGGGCATCCTCATCTACGCCTCGAGCCAACACTTCGGCGCCGGAAGTGGAAAGTTGCTCGGCGTGGGTACGGGCGTGTTGGCCTACACCTTGGGCATGCGTCACGCTTTCGACGCCGACCACATCGCCGCGATCGACAACACCACGAGAAAGTTCATGACCGAGGGAAAGCGACCGATGTCGGTGGGCTTCTTCTTCTCCCTCGGTCACTCGACCATCGTCTTCGCCCTCACGGTGATGCTCGGACTCGGCGCTCGAGCGCTCGGTAGTCAAGTCCGTAACGCCCACTCCTCACTGCACCACTACGGCACGTTGATCGGCACCAGCATCTCGGGAGGGTTCTTGTACCTGATCGCGACCCTGAACCTGATCATCCTGGTGGGCATCGTCCGTCTGTTCCTCCAGATGCGCCAGGGTCGATTCAACGACGCCGAACTCGAGAAGCACCTGAACGCACGCGGCTTCATGATGCGATTCTTCGGACCGCTCGCTCGCTCGGTAGACGCGCCGTGGAAGATGTACCCCGTGGGGGTGCTCTTCGGACTCGGCTTTGACACCGCCACCGAGGTGGCCTTCTTGGTCCTCGCCGGATCGTCCGTCGCGGCTGGACTTCCGTTGTGGGCGATCCTCAGTCTGCCGTTACTCTTCGCCGCGGGGATGAGTCTGCTCGACACCATCGACGGCTCGTTCATGAACTTCGCCTACGGCTGGGCCTTCTCAAAGCCCGTCCGCAAGGTGTACTACAACATCGCCATCACGGGACTGAGCGTTCTCGTCGCGTTTTTCATCGGCACGCTCGAGTTGATGCAGGTCTTGACCCAAGAGGTGAACCTGAAGGGTGGACTGTGGAACTACGCGGCCGCCTTCAACATCAACAAAGCCGGCTTCGTGATCGTGGGCATGTTCGTCGCGACGTGGGTGTTCGCCCTCAGCTACTGGAAGTACGGGCACGTCGAAGAGCGCTGGGAGCGTGCGGCGCTGAAAGCGCAACAGGCGCGTGGTGAGTCGCCGGACCTCCACTCGGCCGGCATCACGCTCGGCGCGGTTCACAAACCCTTCACCATTGATGAAGGGTGAGGTCTAGGCGACGCTGTCCAAAAGACGTCGCGCGATGACCTTCAGACACAGTGTCTCGTCGGCCCCTTCGAAGATTGAGAGCACGCGCGCGTCGAGGAAGTAGCGACTGACCGGGTACTCCTCGGCGTACCCCATGCCGCCGTGAATCTGCATCGCTTCGCGCGTTACCCACTCCGCGGCACGACAGACGTAGGCCTTGGCCATCGACGCCTCCAGCGTGCCGCCGCCTCGACCCATTTTTCGCGCGACGTCGAGTGAGAACTGACGAGCGCACTGGATCACGGCGGCCATCGTGGCCAGCTTCGTGCGCGTGAGTTCGAAGTCGAGAATCGCCTTGCCGAAGACCACGCGCGTTCGCGCGTACTCGAGCGCCGCCTCGTACGCGGCTTGCATAACGCCGACGGCGCGCGCGACGGTCTGCAGTCGGCCGTTCTCGAAGCCCGCCATCTGGTAGTAGAAACCTTGGCCGAGACCGGCTTCGCCACCGACGAGGCTGTCGTCAGGCACGAACCAGTTGTCGAAACTGAGCTCGTAGGAGTGCATGCCGCGGTACCCAATCGTGTCGATGGGCCGCCCTTCGAAACGACCGTCACCATCGCCTCGTCCTTCGCTCGTCGCGTCTTGGCTGAAGAGAAAACCGTGACTGTCGCCACGAGGTTTCTCGACGAGAAACAGCGAGAGGCCTCGATGCGCGAGCGAGCGATCGGGGTCGGTGCGCGCGAGCAACAACAGCACTTCGGCCCGGGCGGCGAACGTGCACCAGGTCTTCGCGCCGTTGATGAGCCATCCTCCGGTCGTCTTGGTCGCCGCGGTCGTGAGTCCCGCCACGTCCGAGCCGAAATCCGGTTCGGTGACGGCGATGGCGCAGAGCGTCTCCGCGCTGGCGAGTCGTGGGAGCCAACGCGCCTGTTGCTGTTCGGTACCACCTCGCAACAACGCGCGCGTGAGGATCTCGGGCCGCGTGATGAGAGAACCACCGACGCCGAGGCTGCCCCAGGAGAGCTCTTCGGTGGCGACCAGCATGCCGACGTACTCCGACTCGCCGCCAGTGGAGAAGCCGCCGAAGGCTTCGGGGATGGAGAGGCCGAAGCCACCGAGTTCACTCAGTCCCGCGATGACGGATTCGGGAATGTCGCCGTTGGTGCGGTGCACGCGTTCAGCGTGGGGACGGACCTGTTCTTCGGCGAAGCGATGGAAGAGGTCGGCAACCATCGTGAAGTCCTCGTCCAGGTGCCGCGGACCGGGCGACTCGGCGATCGTCGAAAGAAACGAGGGGTCGCGGTAGGTCGACACGAACGCTTGAAACGGTGCGAACCAATTGGGCTCGACGCCCCAGGACTCTTCTCGCCCGAGCGCGCGCGTCGCGAGGTCTGCCAGGACGATCGCTAGGAACGCGGCGACGAGTTGAGCTTCGACGTCGCCCTTGGCGGCGTAGGCAAGACACGAGCGTGCCGTCGCGAGTGCACTCGCCGCGTGCGCGAGGTCGTACGCGAGGGACTCGTGGGCGTCGACGCCACCGCGTTTCGCGAGTTCTCGCAGCGCTCCAACGAGTACGTCGTCTCCTTGGTCGATGAGGGCGGTGGCGACGTCAAGATCGAGCGCAGGCGTGGACATAGGTGAAATTTACAGGTTCTTCTTATCGGCGTCGGCCTAGGCTGGCTGAGTGAATATAACAATGATCCTCGCCGACTCGGCGCAAGTGGCCGACGGCAAGCTGTACATCCTCGGTGGGGGCTGGTCCATCACCGGTCCGGACCCGACGCCGTCGGCGGTCGCGATCAAGGTCGCGGTCGACTCACACGAGTTCAACACGTCGCACCACTGGGAGCTCTTCCTCGAGGACGCGGACGGACAGCAGGTCCGGTTCGACACGCCTGAAGGTTCTCAGATCATCGAAGTGCGCGGTGACTTCGCCGCCTCGGCGCCCGAAGACGTGCCCGTCGGGACGCCCGTCGACGTGCCCATCGCCGTCAATTTCGGACCGATTCCACTCGCGGCGGGTGGACGCTTCACGTGGCGCATGGTCATCGACGGTGAGACGCTGCCCGGGGGGTTGGTGTCGTTCACGACGCGCCCCGCGCGAGAACTCGCCGTCGAAGAGTAAGCGCGCGAGTTTCGTCGACAAGCCAGGGAGAGCAGAGTCATGACCACGTACGATCGCCCCTTTGGTCGCCACCTCGAGGACTTCGAGGTCGGCGACGTCTACAAACACTGGCCCGGTAAGACGATTACCGAGGCGGACGACCACCTCTTTTGCATGATCACGATGAACCATCATCCGCTGCACACCAACGCCTGGTTTGCGGAACACGAGACCGTGCAGAAGAAGAACGTCGTAGTTGGCAACCTTGTGTACTCGCTCGTTCTCGGGATGAGCGTGCCAGACGTGTCGGGTGCCGCGATCGCGAACTTGGAGGTGGAGTCCTTGATCCACCGGTATCCGACGTTTCACGGCGACACCATCTACGCCGAGACGCGGGTACTCGACGTGACGCCGTCCAAATCGAAGGAAGACCGCGGTGTGGTGCTCGTCGAGACCAAGGGCTTTAACCAAGACGGCCTCGAGGTCTGTTACTTCCGTCGAAAGGTCATGGTGTGGAAGCGTGCCTTCGCCCCGGCGCGCCGGCGCCCTTACGGTGACGACGTCTGGGCGTAACGACTACGCCGCGTTTCGACGCGAGCTTCGTCGTGTCGCGCCCCAGATCTCCCGGTCCCTGCCCTGGATAGGGCACGAAAGTCCGTGGGCCGTCCTCGTGAGCGAGGTCATGCTCCAACAGACGCAGACGTCACGGGTGATCGAACCCTGGTCCAAGTTCCTCGAACGCTTTCCCACGCCACGTTCGTGCGCGGACGCCCCGCTCGCCGAG
>DASZHK010000139.1:0-7907 GCA_035937905.1 Acidimicrobiales bacterium | reverse complement strand
CGAGACCCTCGTCCGCGTCACCGGCCTCGACGGGTTCGCTTGCTTCGACGTGGGTGATGTAGCGCACGTAGTCAATGTCGACGGCGTCTAGGAGGTGCTCGAACATCAAGAAACCCTCCTTCTGCCACGCCGTGAGCGGGTCTTGCTGCGCGACTTGGCGTAGGTGGATGCCGTCACGCAAGTAGTCCATGTCCGAGAGGTGGTCGCGCCAACGCTGGTCAAGGATCTGGAGCATGACGTCGCGCTCGATCTCCTTGGCGGTCTCGAGGCCACCCGGGAAGTTCTCCGACTTCTTCTCGTACTGACCCACGGCTTCGTCCACGACGAGCGCCACGACGTCGTCAGCGTTGTCGTAGGCGCTCAGTGTCTCCACGTCGAGTTCCGTCGGATAGTACGACTGGAGTTCGAGGACGAGTGCGTTGAGGTCCCACTCTTCGACGAAACCCTCACCGAGTTGGGCGTCGACGGCCTGGGTCAGTCGCTCTTCGATCATCTCGATGGTCGCGTCGTGGATGTCCTCACCGTCGATGACCTGCTGACGACGTCCGTAGATGACCTTGCGCTGTTCGTTCATTACCTCGTCATACTTGAGGACGTCTTTACGGATCTCGGCGTTACGTGCCTCGACCGTGTTCTGCGCTCGTTCAATGGCCTTGGAAACCATCTTCGCTTCGATCGCCTCGTCGTCGGGCATCGTGCGGTCCATGATCGATTTCACGACGCCGGTCGCGAACACGCGAAGCAGTTCGTCGTCGAGGGAGAGATAGAAACGACTTTCACCGGGGTCGCCCTGGCGACCCGCGCGACCGCGCAACTGGTTGTCGATGCGACGAGAGTCGTGTCGCTCGGTACCGAGCACGTACAGTCCGCCGAGCGCGCGCACCTCGTCGCCGTCACTCTGGGTGAGGGGCTTCCATTTGTCGGCCGCCTTCTGATAGGCCGCGTCGTACTCTTCGGTGCCGACCACGAATCCCTGGGCGATGGCGTCGCGCGCGGCGAGACCTTCGTAGTTGCCACCGAGGATGACGTCGACGCCTCGACCGGCCATGTTCGTCGCCACGGTGACGGCGCCCTTTCGCCCGGCCTGCGCCACGATCTCCGCTTCGCGGAAGTGTTGCTTGGCGTTCAAGACCTCGTGAGCAATGCCGGCCTTCGACAGTTCACGGCTCAACAGCTCGGACTTCTCGACGGACGCCGTACCGAGCAAAACGGGCTGGCCGACGTCGGATCGCTCACGAACGTCGACGACGATAGACGCGAACTTCGCGGCCTCCGTCTTGTAGATGAGGTCCGCCTTGTCGTCGCGCCTCGCCGGCTGATTCGTAGGGATCGGCACGACCGATAGCTTGTAGGTGTTCCCGAACTCCGCGGCCTCGGTTTCGGCGGTACCGGTCATACCCGAGAGCTTCTCGTAGAGGCGGAAGTAGTTCTGCAAGGTGACCGTCGCCCAGGTGTGATTCTCTTCCTGGATTCGCACGCGTTCCTTGGCCTCGACGGCCTGGTGCAGTCCGTCACTCCAGCGACGACCGTCGAGCGTGCGACCAGTGAACTCGTCCACGATCTTCACCTCACCACCGTCGACCAAGTACTCCTTGTCGCGGTGGAACAGTTCCTTCGCTCGCAACGCCTGACCGAGCTGGTGCACGTAGTTCGTCGCGACCGCGTCGTAGAGGTTGGTCACGCCGAGTTGACGTTCCACCTTCTCGATACCCGCCTCGGTGGGCACGACCGTCTTCTTTTCCTCGTCCACCTCGTAGTCAGTGTTTCGAGTGAGCGAACGGGCAATGGAGGCGAACTGGTAGTAGAGCTTGGTGATGTCGGACGCCGGTCCCGAGATGATCAGAGGCGTACGCGCCTCGTCGATGAGAATCGAGTCGACCTCGTCGACGATGGCGAAGTGGTGTCCGCGCTGGACCATGTGTTCTGCGCGGCGCGCCATGTTGTCGCGAAGGTAGTCGAAGCCGAACTCCGTGTTCGTCCCGTAGGTGACGTCCGCGGCGTAGGCCGCGCGCTTGTCATCGAAGTCCTGGAGATCGGGACCGACCCGACCGACGCTGATCCCGAGGAACCGGTGGAGCTCGCCCATCCAGTTCGCGTCGCGCGTCGCGAGGTAGTCGTTCACGGTCACGACGTGCACACCGTTTCCGGCGAGCGCGTTCAAGTACACGGGCAAGGTCGAGACCAGGGTCTTTCCCTCACCGGTCTTCATTTCCGCAATCCAGCCAAAGTGCAACGCCATGCCGCCCATGAGCTGCACGTCGTAGTGGCGCTGTCCGAGCACGCGCGTGGCGCCCTCGCGCACGACGGCGAAGGCCTCGATCAAGAGGTCGTCGAGGGTCTCTCCCTCCGCGAGGCGCTCACGAAAGACGTCCGTCTTCGCGCGCAGTTCGGCGTCGGTCAACGCCGCCATCTCGCCCGCCAGGTCGTTGATGAGTGGGACGAGTTCGCCGAGTTGACGGACGCGCTTGCCCTCGCCGGCCTTCAAAATCTTCTGAAATACGCTCATATCGTGCTTTACCCTACCGGTCGTACGGGGACTTGAAGAGGGCTACGAGTGCTGACCTGGTCTTTGACCCCACACCTGCCTGCGGCGGTGTCCGTGCGCACCCCGGGCAGCTTTCGCTCTCCCGCTGTGATCTCGCACACTTCACCGGCTCCCTTGACGACCACGATGATCGCCCCGGGGCAGGACTTACTTCTAAACCGCGCCATGCTCAGCGTCGATAAGACGCCTTACGTGGGTCGTTTCGCCCGCGACTGGCATCGACTTTCAACCACAGACCACCCGCAGCCCCGCACCTAATCTACGCCACGAGTCCTTACGTCTTCGGGCGCGTCGCCAAGACCAAGACGAGTCGAAGGCTGAGGACGAGCGCCGCCAGTGGCACCAGCGCGCGGCGCCAACCCTTCGCGGTCTGTACTTCGAAGCGAAGAGCGCTCCGGTGGTGCGCGATCACCATGTCGCGAGGCGCCCGCGCGCGCGACACGCCTTCGATATGCGTGATCACCGCGTCACTCGTCGCGGCCACTTGGTAGCCGTGCTCGCGGAGCTGCCAACAGAGCGCCATCTCCTCAGCGAACATGAAGTACCGCTCGTCAAATCCGCCCACTTTCTCGAAGGCCGCGCGACGAATGAGAAAGCACGCGCCCGACACCCAGTCAACGGTGCCGTCACTCCTCGTGGACCGGTAGCGCTTGGTGGCGGGATTGTCCGGCCAGATCGGCGCGAGCACGGCGTGCAGGCCGGCCAGCCACACGTTCGGGAACACCCGCATCGAGGGATAGACCGTTCCGTCAGGGCGAAGGATCAGTGGCCCGACGAGCGCGACCTCACGGTGGCCTTCCAAGTACGAGGCGAGGGCGGCCACCGCCCCTTCGTGCACGACGACGTCGGGGTTTGAGACGAGTACGTACTTGGAGCGCCTGGCCGCCGCGACGCCACGATTGACGCCGCGCCCGTAACCCAGATTCACGCCCGGCGAGACGAGCACGATTCCAGGTTCTAACAGTGACGACGGTACCGAACCCACCTCGCCGTTCTCGACGACGACGATCGATTCGACGTCGTTGTCCAAGAGCGAGTCCACGCACTCCACCAGTACCTGGTCGGCGTGGTAGTCGACGATGACCGCGACAACGTCGTTCGCGACGTCCATCACGGCGTCACCGTGTCGTGACGAAGATCGAAGACCAATCTCGCGACCGCGTCGCGCCATGCCGGCAGGGCCGCGAAACTCGTGGCGAACTTGGTCGTGTCGAGATCGCTTCTCGCCGGCCGCGTCGCCAGCGGCGCCGGCGAGAGTTCACTGGTCTTGATGGGCGTCGCGAACTCGTCGTCGCGACCGAGGAGCGTCCCCACGTGAGCCGCGACGTCGAACCAAGTCGTCGGGCCACTGTTCGCCACGTGCCAGAGTCCACCAGGACGCTCCCGCGCGAACGTGACCAGTGAGCGCGCAAGGTCGCTCGCCGCCGTGACGGTGCCCATCTGATCGTCGACGAAGCGAACCGTCGAGCCCGAGACCGCTCGATCGGCGATCACGTGCACGACGTTCTTGCCTCGAACGCCCATCACCCACGACGTGCGCACGATGGTGTCGGCGGGCACGCAGTGACGTTCCCCGTCACGCTTGGACGCGCCGTACACGCTGAGAGGTCTCGTCTCGTCGTCTTCGACGTAGGCGCTTCCCTTGGTGCCGTCAAACACGTAGTCGGTCGAGATCGTGATGAGGTGCGCGTCGACGTCACGGGCGCCGAGTGACATATTCTGCGTACCACGTTCGTTGACGTTGAAGCACGTCTCGGAATCCTCTTCCGCTCGATCCACGGCGGTGTACGCGGCCAAGTGCACGATGACGTCGGGCCGCGCCGCGCGAAGCGAGCGTAGAACCGCGTCACGATCCGTGACGTCGAGTTCGTGGTGGTCGAGCCCCAACACTTCGAATTCGTGCTCGACCACCGGCGCGTCCGGTTGGAATGACGCGTCACCACCGAGTGGTGTCACGCCGCGAAGCGTGTCGAGAAGATCGACGCCGACCTGGCCACCCGCTCCGGTCACGAGGACGCGTACGGCCCTCGTCACGTTGAACTCGCGTCTCCGGGACGAACGTGGACGACGTCACCCACGCCATAGGAGTGCAGAACGCCGTCGACCTCGACGAGGAGCTGTCCCGCGTCGTCGACACCTTGCGCGACGCCGCACACTGAACCGTTCAGTTGTTCAACCCGCACGAACTGACCAATGGTGGCGAGCGCTCGCGTGTACTCCTCTCGCAGTACCATGCGACCTTCTTTCGAATCGAGTTGTGGACGACGCCTCTCGATCTCCTCGAGCACAATATCGAGTAGCCCCCGAGGAACGAGGGTGACGCCCGCTTCGCTGCGCACTGACGTCGCCGCAACCCCTTTCGGACCTTCGTACGTGAGATTGACTCCGAGACCCACCACCACCGCGAAGGTTCCACTCGATTCCACCACCTCCGCGAGGAGACCAGCGAGTTTCTTCTCACCCACGACGAGATCGTTCGGCCACTTCAGCGCTGGTCGCAGACCACAGAGACGCTCGAGCGCGGTCCTCGTGGCGAGCGCCACGACCGCCACGACGAGCTGTAGTTGCGCGGCGTCGAGGTCGGGGCGCAACAGAAGAGAACAGAGCAGCGACGCACGCGGGGGCGACGTCCACGCTCGGTCGAGTCGTCCTCGCCCCGAACTTTGAAAGTCCGCCAGGGCGACGAAACCTTCCGCGACGTCGTCGCGAGCGTGTTGAGCGACGTACGTGTTCGTCGAATCGATCTCATCAAAGTGCTCCACGGACCAAATAATGGGACTCATACTCAAACATTAAGGTTTAGGAGACGAGTGCTAGAAAATTACAGGCTCAGTACGGAGGTTTGCGTGTTAAAGAAAGTCCTCATCGCCAATCGCGGTGAGATTGCGGTGCGTGTCATCAGGACCTGTCGTGAAATGGGTATCGTCACCGTCGCCGTCTACTCCGAACTCGATCGCAACGCTCTGCACGTTCGACTAGCCGACGAGGCCTACGCGCTCGGGGGCCAGACGGCCGCCGAGAGTTACCTCAACACCGAAGCGATCCTGGACGTCATCACGCGCTCCGGCGCCGACGCGGTGCACCCGGGGTACGGATTCTTCTCCGAAAACACCGACTTCGCGCGCGCCATCACGTCACGCGGCGTCACCTTCATTGGACCGCCCCCCGAGGCGATCGAGGTCATGGGTGACAAGATCTCGTCACGTCTCGCCGCTGAGGCCGCCGGCGTCGCCGGCGTGCCCGGTCGCAGCCAGGCCCTCGTGGACGCGCAAGAAGTCATCGACTTCGGTAACGAGTTCGGCTGGCCGATCGCCATCAAGGCCGCCTACGGGGGCGGCGGTCGTGGCATGAAAGTGGTGAACGCTCCCGACGAGGCCCAAGCCGCCTTCGAAAGCGCGCAACGTGAGGCGCTCAGCTACTTCGGACGCGACGAGTGTTACGTCGAGCGCTACCTCACGTGGCCACGACACATCGAGATGCAGGTGCTCGGGGACGCCCACGGCACCACGCTCTGGCTCGGTGAACGCGACTGTTCCGCGCAACGTCGACACCAGAAGCTCATCGAAGAGTCACCCGCTCCGAACTTTCCCAACGACGTCCGTCTGGCCATGGGCGAAGCCGCCGTCAAGGTTTCGAAGGCCTGTGGGTACGTAAACGCGGGCACCGTGGAGTTCCTCTACCAAGACGGCGAGTTCTTCTTCTTGGAGATGAACACGCGACTGCAAGTCGAACATCCCGTGACCGAACTCGTGACGGGACTCGACCTCGTCGAGTGGCAGCTGCGCATCGCGGCCGGCGAGGCCCTCGACTTCACGCAGGATGACGTGCAGCGAAACGGCCACGCCATTGAAGTGCGCATCAACGCCGAAGACCCGTCGGGAGGACGTTTCATCCCCTCGCCCGGTCGGATCACACGCTTCGACCAGCCCGCTGGTCCCGGCGTACGTCTCGACGCCGGTTACAGCGCTGGCGACACGATCTCGCAGTACTACGACAACCTGATCGGAAAACTCGTCGTGTGGGCGCCGGACCGCGAAAAGGCGCGCCGCAAGATGCTGCGCGCGATCGAAGAGACGACGATTGAAGGTGTCCCGACGACGCTCGGCGCGGACGTGGTCATCCTTACCAGCGAAGAGTTCGTGAACGGCACGCACTCGACCAAGTGGGTCGAGACGAATCTCGACTTCTCCACCTTGCCCACACCCGCCGCGGCGGCCCTTTCAATAGGTGAGGGCGGCGTGCGCAAGGACGTCACGGCGGAGGTCAACGGACGGCGCGTCACGGTGGCCCTGTGGATGCCGGAGTCCGACGACGACATCCTGGCTCGACCACAGAGCACCGCGCTGAAGCCCCGGCGCGAGCATCACAGCGGCGTGTTGGGCAGCGGTTCGGGCAAGGTGACGGTGCCGATGCAAGGGACCATCGTCAAAGTGAACGTCGAGGTCGGCCAGTCCGTCGAAGCCGGCGAGACGGTCGTTATCCTCGAAGCGATGAAGATGGAGAACACCGTGAACGCGGAGAAATCTGGCGTCGTTAAGACGATCAACGTCGCCACGGGTGACTCCGTGAGCGCCGGCGACGTCGTCGTGGAGATCGAATGACGGCCGAAGATCAGGTCACCGCGACCATCGAGAAGTCACGTGACACACTCGTCGCGCTGAGTCACTTCATCCACGCGCATCCCGAACTCGGCTACGAAGAGTTTCGCTCGTCGGAGGCGCTCGCGAACGCCGCGGAAGAGATGGGCTTCGACGTCGAGCGTGGAATCGCCGGCCTACCAACGGCCTTTCGCGCGACCATTGGCTCGGGCGATTTTCACGTGGTCTACTGCGCCGAGTACGACGCCCTGCCGGACGTCGGCCACGCCTGTGGACACAACATCATCGCCGCCTCATCACTCGGCGCTGCGCTCGGACTGGGTGCCGTCGCCGACGAGTTAGGACTGACCGTGACGCTGCTCGGCACGCCGTCGGAGGAGGGCGGTGGCGGCAAGATAGACCTCATCAACGCGGGCTACTTCGACGACACGCACGCGGCACTCATGATCCACCCCTTTCCAACTGAGCGACTCGACGCCATCTGTCTCGCGGTCGATCACTTCGACGCCACGTTCATCGGTAAAGAGGCCCACGCCTCCGCGGCACCGTGGGAGGGCGTGAACGCGCTCGACGCGCTCACCATCTCCCAAGTGGCCCTTGGACTGTTGCGCCAGCAGCTTCGCCCCGAGGATCAAGTGCACGGCATCGTCGTCGAGGGTGGCTCGGCGGCCAACATCATCCCGAGTCGCGTCGTCGGGCGCTTCATGGCCCGTTCCTCGACGTCGTCGCAGTTAAGCGAACTACGTGAGCGCGTGAACGCCTGT
>DASZHK010000138.1:0-15473 GCA_035937905.1 Acidimicrobiales bacterium | reverse complement strand
CCGCAGGCTTCGATGGAAAGGGCGGCGTAGCGGGTCGAGCCGATGACCGGCGCGATCGCCGTGGAGTGCTTCTTTACTGGATTTTGGTACTCGTAGCGCGAGTACACCGTCAGCGCGAGGCCGAGCACGACGATGACCGCGAGGATGCCGTAGTAGTTCCCAGGACGAGATTTTTGGTAGGCCTTGCCGCCGCCCGCGGCGCCAACCCTACTTACCCATTTACCTGATGTGCTTTTAGCCACCCTACAACGCTACTAAAAATTAGCAAGGCCTCGAGGTTGCGTAGGGGCGAAGGGACTCGAACCCTCACTGGAGGCGGTTTAAGCGCCCTGCCTCTGCCAATTGGGCTACGCCCCCACGCACTCGGGTCGCGCCGTAACGCTAACGCATTGTTACGATTTAACGGAACGCCCGAATTTCTTATGTGCGCTAACTAGCATGGTTCTATGTTTCGCGTGCGTCGTCGGGGCACGACTCGAACAACTCCCCTGGTATTTTTGGCGGCGCTTACGGCGTCGGGACTCTTGGTACCAACCTGGGCCGGGGCGTCGTCCATCGCCATCACCCAAAAACAGATCGCCGACCTCTCGGCCGCGCTCTCGCGCCAGCAGATGAGGAGCGAAACGACCGCCAACCAGTACGACGCGGAGATGGTCACGCTGTCGACGATCAACGTCAATATCGGCAAACTCCAGGGAATGGAGTCCGAGAAGCGCGCCGCCGCCGTCGTGACCTCGAAGAAGCTGGCCGTCGCGGTCGTGCGCGCGTACGTCCTCGGCGCCGCCAGTGCGCAGGGCCTCTCGCTCTTCAACCAGAACGTCACGAAGAGTGACGCCACCAAGATCTTCCAAGACCAGGTTATTGGCAACCTCGACAAGTTGGTCTCGACGTACGAACACGAGAAGAAGTCGCTGCAGAACACCGTCGCCAAGGTCGCCGGACAGCGCGCGAAGGCGCAGCACGCGACGTATGAACTGAAGGGTCTGCTCGAACAGAACATCCAACTCCAAAACGCCACGCAGGCGACGCTCGCCACGGTGACCGCGCGACTGCGCAGTCAGATCGTCTCGTACGAGATCCAAGCGGGCGTCTCGGCGGCGAAGTCGAAGAACACCGCCGGCGAGGAGCAGGCCATCGCCGCCGCGTCGGCCGTCGGTGGTCAGAGCGCCGCCAATCAAGTCATCGACGCCATCCAGGCCGCGATCGCCACGCCCACGATCGCTCAAGTCGGCAGTTCCGCCCAAGGCAACGCGGCCGTGGCGTACGCGAAGAAGGAGATCGGGGTGCCCTACTCCTGGGGCGGCGAGACACCGGGCGTCGGCTTCGACTGCTCCGGACTCGTCCAGTGGGCGTGGGCGAAGGCGGGTATCTCCATTCCTCGCACCACCGAGTCCCAGTACCCGGCCATGATTCACGTCACGCTTACCCAACTACAGCCCGGTGACCTGTTGTTCTACTACAACCTCGACGGCGACCACCTGGTCGACCACGTCGTAATGTACGTAGGCAGTGGTCCGTGGGGCGTCGACACCACCATCGCCGCCGCGCACTCGGGCACCACCGTCGCGCTCGCTCCCCTCTTCACCGCCGGACTTATCGGCGCCGCGCGCCCCTAGAGCAGTCGTGACCCTCTCCCTCTCGGTCGTCATCCCGGCCTACAACGAGGCTGAACGTCTCGCCATTGGCTACGAACGGCTCTCGCCAACACTCACGGCAATGGATCCCTCGAACGTCGAAGTCATCGTCATCGACGACGGCTCGAGTGACGACACCTTGAAGCGCGCCCACGACGTCTACGGTCATCTGGAGCACGCGCGCTTCGTCCAACAGCCCGCCAACCTCGGCAAGGGCGCCGCGCTGCGTCTCGGCATCGCGCTCGCGCACGGCACCAACGTCATCACCGCTGACGCGGACATGGCCATCGATCCGCGCCAGTTCCCCGACTTCGTCACCGCCCTTGCCGACAGCGCACTAGTCCCAGGTTCGCGAGCGCTCACGGGCGACATCGTCTACGACGCGCGACTACGCACCGTCGCGGGCGCCGCGTTCAATCGGTTGGTTCGCCACTACACGGGCACGACGCTTCGTGACACCCAGTGCGGGTGCAAAGGTTTCCAACTCGGACCGGCGCGACTTTTGGCGCTCCTCGCGATGATCGACGGTTTCGCCTTCGACGTCGAGATGCTCTACCTCGCCGAGCGACTCGGTCTTAGCGTGCGACCGCTCCTCGTGACGTGGCAGGACGTCGGCGGCTCGTCAGTTCGACCAGGTCACGACGCGTGGTCCATGCTCAAAGACATCCGCGGACTCCACAAGACGCACTACGAGAACCCCGTCGTCGAACTACCGGCCACCGTCGAAGTGAGCGACGTCGCCCCACTCGCGAAAGAGGCCCGACTCCACGGTCTCGTGATCGCTCGAAACGACCACAACGCGTTATTGGTTCTCGGCCGTGACGGCGCGCTCGGCGGACTCTCCCTCGCGAGCGCGCTCGGGGGAAACTTACGTACCGCGCGTCTCGATGAACTGAACCAACGGCGCTACGAGGCCGTTTAGTCGCGACGAGGCAGCAGCCAGTTCGTGACGAGTTCGGGCGCGCGATCGCTCCACTCCTCCGCGGTGATGGCGTAGCGCGCGTGATCCTCCCAGGCGCCGTCGATCTCGAGGTAGCGCTCGGAGACGCCTTCGAAGCGCAGTCCGAGTTTCTCCACGACGCGCCGCGACGGCGTGTTGCGGGGAATGATGTTGATCTCGACGCGGTGGAGTCGAAGTGACTCGAACGCGTACTGCAGCATCGTGACGACGGCTTCGGGCATCAGACCCTGCCCCGCGACGGCTTCGTCGATCCAGTACCCGATGTAGGCCGACTGCAGCGGCCCTCGCTGGATCGACGAAAGCGTGATCTCACCAACGAATCGACCTTCGACGAAGATCCCAAAGCCAAAGCCCGTGCCGATCTGTCGCTCGCGTTCACGAATAGCGCAGCGACTGACGAAACTGCGGTGGTCCTCCGACAGATGCGTCGCGTGCGCCGAACGGGGCTCCCACTTCAAGAGCCAGTCACGACACCGGGTGCGAACCTCGAACCATTGCTCGTAGTCCTGCTCGTTCATAGTGCGCAGCACTATCCGTCGCCCGTGCAGGGTGATGGGCGAATAGACCGCGCTTCGAGTGGTTACCATGAGCGAGTTCTCACTCTCCCAACGGTACAGGCCCCCGCAGGTGGCTGAATCACGAGTTCACGAGCGAACTCGTTATCCCGTCCAAAATGTCGTTTTCCGAACTCAAGAGCTCGGTGACGTGGAAGCGCTCCATGATCGCGTCGAGGACGTAGAGGCCGGCGGGCAAGACGTCTTCTCTTCCGAGAACCATTCCGGGATGCTTCAGCCGTTGCTCAGGAGGTTCACTCGCGAGAAGGTCACGCCAGTGCTGCACGCTCGCGCGCGAGATCACGCGATGATGGACCACGTCACGGTCGTACACCGTGATTTTGGCTTCCAGTTGCGCGAGCGTCGCGACCGTTCCCGCGAGACCCACGAGTCGAACGTTGGCGACGACGTCGTGTAACGCGGGCGCCGCCTCGAACGCCCGGTCGAGTTCTTCCATGATCATCGACCTGGTCGCGCGATCGCTCGACGAGGTCACGACGCCTCGACCCAGCGCGCGTTCGGTCACCCGGACACAGCCCAGTTGCATCGAGTGACTGACGAGGACGCCGTCGAGTTCGACCGCGAGCTCGGTCGACCCTCCTCCGATGTCGACGATCATGGTCGGCGAAGGGACTGGGTCGAGATCGTCGGTCGCGCCCGCGAAGGAAAGTGCGGCCTCTTCGTCACCGCGCAATATCCTCGCGTCAAAGCCCACAATGTCGTGCGCGGCCGCGAGGAACACCGATCCGTTGCTCGCGTCACGCACCGCGGACGTCGCGACGAGCAGACCTCGCGTCACGCCCGCCGCGTCACAGGCTTCGCGGTACTGACGCAGTACGACGAACGTTCGCTCCATCGCTTCGGGTAACAGCGACCCCGACGCGTCGACGCCCTGGCTCAGTCGCGTGATGTTCATCTCACGAACGAGCGCACGGCCGTCCGCGCCAACGATCAACGTTCTCGTCGAGTTGCTCCCGCAGTCGATTGCCGCAACGACGTCACCCACGGACGTCCTCCACGACGAGACCCGCCACGTCGAGGGTGCTCGCCACGACTTCGCCCACCGGATCGTCCGCGCCTACGAGGAAGTTCGCGAGATGCGCGTGCAGACACTTGACGCCAACGCGCGTGCCTCCGACACCACCTACGGGCTGGACGAGGTCGGTGCGTACGGTCGCCGCACGCCGTCGACGGGCGTACTCGTCGTGCGTGCGCTGAAGGTCGTCCGTGTTCACGAGCAGCTCGAAGCGGTGCACCCCGCCGTCACCTTCGACGCGACTGACCGCGTCATGCAGTTCCGGGTCGACCAGCCAGTAGAGCGTGGGCATGGGGGTGCCGTCGCGCAGGTGAGGTTCGTTCTCGATGACGACGGGACGTCCGTCAACGCGACGAACGACCACAGCGAATCGGCCGGCGAGGGGGCGTCCGAGTAGTGATTCGACGAGCGCGAGGTCGTCGGGTAACGCGTCGTTAAAGGTCAACGCCAGAACTCGAGGGTGTGAAAAAGTCGAGCGAGGTACGCGTTCGCGCTGGTGTGTCGCGTCACGGTTTTCGCAATCGAACCCGACGGCAGTCCCGCGTTCGCGGGCGAGACCAGCGGCTGCAGACCGGGATCGGCGGAGCTCGGCGACACCTCACCCGCGGCGTTGCCGGGCAACACTTGGATCAGAGCTTGACCCGGCGAGACCAACTGGTACTGCGCACGCGCGAGTTGAGTGGCGGCGGCCTTCGTGTCGACGGCCTTCGCCTGGTTGGTCAAGGAGAGTTCCTGCGTCTGCAGCGCTTTGATCTGCGCCGCAGTCGAGTTGATCTGTGACTGCTGGTGCCACAGCGCGGACGCGGGGAACCAACCGACCAGCATGACGGCGGCGGTCAACACGCCAAGGGGCAACATCCACCGGTTACGGCTGCGCACGTCGACATTATGTGTTGCTGGCACTGGCCGCCCCCGACAGAGACTCTGAAACAAATGACCGATCGAGACCGCTCAAAGTTTCCGTTGCTAAAGGTCTCATGTTACCTCGCGCCATTCTGAGAAGACGACAACGTGAGCGATTCACTGCCTGCACTTCACGTCGCGGCGCTGACGTCTCACGCGAACGCGTTACCGGACGTCATCGCCAGACACCGCTTGGTCTTTTGGCCCCGGACAGTGAAGCGGAGCCGAGGAAACGCGCTTGGTCACCGAGTTGTTCCTCGATTCTCAACAATTGATTGTATTTTGCAACGCGGTCGGAGCGGGCTGGTGCGCCGGTCTTTATCTGACCAGCGTTCGTCGCCACCGCGACGTCCGCGATCGTCACGTCTTCGGTCTCACCCGAGCGGTGAGAGATGACGACGCTGTAGTTGTTGAGGTTGGCCATACGCACCGTGTCGAGCGTCTCGGTCAACGTGCCGATCTGATTCAACTTCACCAAGACGGAGTTCGCCACGCCACGATCGATGCCCTTTTGCAACAACGACGTGTTCGTGACGAAGACGTCGTCACCGACGAGTTGGACCTTCGAGCCGAGCTTCTCGGTGAGCGAGCGCCAGCCCTCCCAGTCCTCTTCGGCCATGCCGTCTTCGAGTGAGACGATCGGGTAGCGACTACAAAGGTCAACCCAGTAGTCCACGAGTTCGTCGCTCGTGAGGACGCGACCTTCGCCGTCCAAGTGATACGAACCGTCGTGGTAGAACTCGCTGGCCGCGGGGTCCATGGCGATCGCCATGTCGACACCAGGCGTGCGGCCGGTCGACTCGATCGCCTCGATGAGCACCTTGACGGCCGACTCGTTGTCGGGCAGGTCCGGCGCGAAGCCGCCTTCGTCACCGACCGCCGTGTGCAGTCCACGCTTCTCGAAGACGGCCTTTAAGGCGTGGTACGTCTCGGTGCCCCAGCGCAGCGCCTCACCGAAGGACGCGGCCCCGATGGGCATCACCATGAACTCTTGAAAGTCAATAGAGTTCCTCGCGTGCGCTCCCCCGTTGACCACGTTCATCATCGGCACGGGCAGGACGTGCGCGTTCACGCCACCCAAGTACTGGTAGAGGGGAAGGTCACTCTCGATGGCTGCGGCCTTGGCGTTGGCGAGCGACACCGCGAGGATCGCGTTGGCGCCGAGGCGGGCCTTATTGGGCGTGGCGTCCAGGTCGATCATCGCGAAGTCGATGGCGCGCTGGTCCTCGGCTTCGTACCCTTCGAGAGCGTCGTTGATCTCACCGTTCACGAAATTGACCGCAGTTTGGACGCCCTTGCCGCCCCAGAGCTCTCCCCCGTCGCGCAGTTCGACGGCCTCGTGCATGCCCGTCGACGCGCCCGAAGGTGACGCCGCGCGACCGATAGCTCCCGACTCCAGATGTACTTCCGCTTCAACCGTGGGATTGCCCCTCGAATCAAGAATTTGGCGGCCCAAGACCACTTCAATCGCGCTCATCACGTCTCCTCAGTTCGCCACAACGCTACTCGGCGACCTTTAGTTCTTCGATCGCTCGGCCTCTCGAATCACGTCGCGCAGTCTCGCCGCGCGATCGCGCAACACGCCCTCGAGGTCGACGCCAGCGAACTGCGCGGCAGCGACCAGCGCACTCAACGCGTCACCCCACGCTTCGTCAACGTTGGACGACGACTCGGCGTCTCGAACTGCAACGCCGTCGAGATCTAAGGAGTTCAGTGCTTCGAGTGCGCGACTGCGCGACGCGACGCCCGACTCGGCACTCACGTCGACGGCGACGGCTTTACGAAGGAGCTTCGAGTAGAGAGTCAAGGCGGGGAGCTGCCACGCGATGCCGTCAGTGACGCTCTCACGACCCTTCTCCTTTTGTTTGAGGACTTCCCAGCGCGCCGCGACGTCATCGGAGTCGGTCACGGTGACGTCGCCAAAGACGTGGGGATGGCGGCCAATGAGCTTGTCGCGCAGCGTGTCCGCGATGGAAGCGAAGTTGAAGTTGCCCTCCTCGTCACCCAACTCGGCATGAAAGACAACTTGAAACAGTAGGTCACCGAGCTCTTCTTCGACGTGGAGAATCGCTCTCTCGTCGTCGAGCCCCTCAGCCTCCACGCGAACGAACGTCTCGAGCGCGTCGATGGTTTCATACGCCTCTTCGAGGAGGTGACGCGTCAACGAGGCGTGGGTCTGTTCTTGATCCCAGGGACACTCCGCTCGCAGTCGCTTCATGAAGTCGATGAGGTCACCCATCGCCTCGCCGGCGTCGCGAAACTCATCGACCCACAGCGACGTCAGGTGATCGGCACCTTGAAACGACGCCAGTGCCCTCGCGCGAAGGGTGACCACCTCCTCGTCGTCGAGTCCGAGATGATGCAACACCACGACCTCACTCGTGGGCGGCAGTCGATCGGCCACGCTGGCGAGGACCTGCGGCGAGTAGGTCTGGAGGATCAAGAGTGGACCGGGACCGCGGAAGGCGTTGGCGCTCCCCAGTGCGTCGACGACGCGAAGTCCCACGCTCATGGGATCGCGCCCGAGCACGGCGCACGCCACGTCGATCACCGAGACCGCAGGCTCGGTGACGGTCGTCACTTCATCGCGATCGCGCAAGAGCTCGACGGTGCGCTCGGCCACCGTCGGCGAACCGGGAACGGCGTAGACGACTTCGTTGGACGGCGATTCGAGGGCCAGTGCCACGAGGTCGTCGACGATGGCGAGATAGAGCTCGTCGAACGACGACGCGCCCTCGTAGAACTCGTCGTAACTCTCGAGGTCGTCAAAGTGCGCAGCGCTCGGGTGCTCGCGCGTGCGAAGGCGCACGACCGCGGACGTCGTCAGGAGCGTACGGGTGCGTAGCGTGACGTGATCAAGAGTGCCTGGTCCGAGTCCTACGACGCGTACGACGGGCTTCACTTATACGTGGCGGAGGCGGTGTTGAGTTTCTTCGATCCCGTGACGTCACCCGCGGCGGGCTTGGCCGACGCGAAGACCATCGGACCCGTCGTGTTCAATCCCCATCGACCAAAGGCTGGATCGACGTGCACGGCGGCTTGGTACAACAAGCTGTTCTTGAGGGTGTTCGCCGACGAGGCGTTCAGGCTCTGCAGGTCGGCGAGGACGGTCGCGGCGGCAACGCTGAAAGGCGTGGCGGTTCGCTTGGTCACCGCGACGTAGAGCGCGTACGTCTGGCCGTTGTTCGAAATGTAATTGGGCGTGGTGGCGAACGTGTTGAGTGGTAACGACGCCACGTCGGCGCGCACGTTGGTGTACGACGTCGAGGTCGGTGAGAAGCAGCCGACGGCACCGCCCTTGGCGGCTGACACCGAGTCTTGCGAGAACTGCTTGACGAGGGCGCTCACGCTGAGCCCCGAGGACTCGCCTTGCGCGAACGCGGTAACCGACGCGGGAAGGACGAGCGCGACGGAGACGCACAGCGTGTCGTAGCTCGAGGTGTGCTTCGCGTAGTAGTTCTTCGCCGACGCCGTCGTCAGAGGGATGGTGGTCTTAATCTTCTGTACGAGATACAGCGAGTCAGCTTGGGCCAGCAACTCCGCCGCGCGCATCTCGCTTGGCATGGCCTCTACGGCTTGCGTGGACGTGCCAGGACAGGTAATCGAGTTCGCGGTGGCCTGTGCGGTCATCTCACCTTCGAGTGACGACGCCGCGAGGGCGAGGTCTTGGCTACTCGGGTGGTACTTCAGCGATTTCGTGACGTACTGGTCAATCGCCAGACCTTCGACACGAAGGTTGGTCCAAGCTGCCGCTCCCGACGCCTTGATGGAGTAACCCCCGCCGCCCGGCGCGTAGCTCGTGGGACTCAGCGCGGTGATGAAACATTGCAACGTGTTGTTGTGCGAAATGGCACTTAATTCACTATCCAGGGTGTTGGCTGACAGCGTCTGATTGTTCACGACGACGCCCGACGACGAGCTAGTGACGCCGTAGAGAGCGGCCCCGAGAAGAGCGATAACGAACAGGGCAACGAGGCGACGCACCTAGTCATGCTACCGAATCACCCTCTGGCGCTCGACGGCAGCCCCTAATGGAAATCCGTCGATGATGAGGCGATTGCTCGTCGCGTCGTCTCGCAGCTCGCTGTTCACGTTCGTTGTCGAACGCTCGAAGTCACCCTCTCCGTAACCATCAACCGCTGGTGAGTCCCTGCTCCCACGGCAATCAGGAACTCGCCCAAGACGAGTGGCATGACGAGACGCGGGGCTTCACCCCAAATGCCCCAGACGAGGCACACGGCGAGGTAGGGCAGGGCGAGGAGCCACAACAGATGACACCGCGCGGCGAGGTCTTCGTGGTCAAAATTGACGCGCACGAGCCATCGAATGATTATCGCCATGAGTACGGCCGTAGCCACGCCGGTCAACCCCGACGCGCTCCAGTGTCCATTCGACGAGACGTGTTGGACGAAGTGTGGACGACGGCCACTCGGCAGCGTGACGATCTTCAACGTCGCGTACGTCGCGACGCCGACGATCGCGAGGAGGAGGATTGGTTTGGTCTTCTCGAGTGCTTCGACGACGTTCCTCAGTAGTCGTCCGTGGAGCCCAGGTCCACTCGCAACTGGGTCAGCAGCGGCGACCAGCACCATGGGAACGACCAGCAGCGCTGACTCCCTCGTCGCGACGGCGAGCACCATCAACGTCATGCCCGCCAGCGTTCGTCCTGTCGACATCGCGACGAAGACGGCGATGATCAACGCGTAGCTGAGAAAGTCGTACGGCGTCACGACGACGCCCGAAGCACACAGCATCGCAACGACGAGGAGATAGGCGAACCTCAGATGGGGGTCTCGACGAGCGCTCAATCGATAGAGCATGAACGACGACGCGACGAAAGCGATTCCGTTCGTCAGCACCCATCCGGCGAGGAGCCCCGTGGCGTGAACATGTCCGAAAAGTTCATGGACCTTGTTGACAAGGTTGGAGAGCCCGACAACACTCTCACGACCAAGAACTCTTGACGTGTAGACCCCATCGAAGTACTGACGTATTGACGAGCGTTGATTCAAACGTCGCCCGTAATGTTCGAGAAGCGCCGTGAGGAGGAGGAGCGGGACGCCGAAGCCGAGCACCGCGTTATCGAACCGAGATCGCAACGTGCTCATCCTCGTGGACGACGGTTCACCCGGCGGCCATTTTGATTTGATCGATCCCGTCCGCGACGCTTCGCATCTGTGCGGTCGTCAAAGCGCCCGAGTCAACTAAGGACTTGGGATCGATGGAACCCGCGGTGGCCTGAAGTTGAATAGCGTTCGCCGCGGACTGAGAGATCGTTCCGTTTTGAACGAGTTGGTCAAGAAGTTGCGTTACTGAGCCCATCAGCGAGTTGGGCGCCGATGACACGCTCATCGGTACGCTCGGCGACGGCGCTCCCTGGGCGAAACTGACGACGCCCGCGGACAATATCGCCGACGCGACGGCGGCGCCCACCGTGACCGCGAGACGCCCGTGCTTCATTCTTAGGTTCATGGTTTTCCCTCTTCTAAGTGCGAGGAATGCCTCGCGAAGAAAAGTATGGGGAACGGAACTGAAGTACTACTGAAGAAGTCCGTTTCTTCAGCAACCTTTCAGCAACATGCGTCATACTTTGCGAGTGCCCGAGGAACGAGTTCGCGTCGTCGTCGTTGAGGACGAGCCAACGTTGCGTCAGGCGCTCGAAGAGACCCTTCGCGCGGAAGGTTTTGTCGTGGCTGGGTTTTCCGACTACGAGGACTCTGAGTCCGTACTAGCCTTCGCGCCCGACGTCGTCCTGCTGGACGTGATGCTCCCTCACGGTGACGGATTTGAACTCGCTCGAGATCTCCGATCGCGACGAGAGCTTCCCGTGCTCTTCCTTACGGCGCGCGACGCGCTCGACGACCGACTGGCGGGCTTCGCCGCGGGCGGTGAGGACTACTTGATCAAGCCGTTCGCCATGGAGGAGTTACTCGCTCGTCTCCGAGTGGTGTTGCGCAGGATCGGTCGACTGAGCTCGCCACTCGAAGCGGGCGACATCATCGTGGACGAAGTCGCCGGTCGAGCAACTCGGCAACGATGTGATCTCTCGCTGACGGCAACGGAAATGCACCTCCTCGCCTACTTCATCCGCCATCGAGGCGCCCTCTTGTCGAAAGTCCAATTACTCTCGCAAGTCTGGGGCTACGACGCCTACGACGAAAACCTCGTCGAAGTTCACGTCAGCGCACTTCGGCGCAAGTTGGAGGAACAAGGCCCTCGTGTCATCGACACGGTAAGAAACATGGGCTACCGATTCGTCGCCCGATGAACACGGGTTCTCTCCGCACGCGCGTCACCTTGGTCACCCTGGGTCTGCTCATCGTCGCGCTCGCGCTTACCACCATCGTCGTCACGGTGAGCTACGGATCGAGCCTGCAGTCTGAACAACGACTTCACCTCGTCGCGGCAGCAGAGACGGTCTATAAGTCGGGCAATTCAAAGGATGCCCTCAATTTCGCGAAGGGGCTCGCGCTGGAAGGTATCGCCACTCAGTTCTCCAGGTACCCGTCAACGCCTTCGAAGTCCGCCAACAAGTTGCCCCAGACGGTGAAGTCCGGCGTGTTCTACCGCACGACGAAGAAGAACTTGGTTGCGATGGTGGTCTTGGCGAACGGCGAAGAGGTCGTCTTCACAGCTAGCCAGTCGCGAACCAATCTCACTATCTCGCACTTGTTGTGGCTGGAGACCCTCATAAGTCTCGCGTGTCTCGTCCTCGCCGCCCTCCTCGTCAATTGGATCACGAAAGTCGCGTTGCGTCCCTTGCAGCAGGTCGTCACGACCGCCACCTTGATCGCCGCGGGTGACGCGACGCTTCGTCTCAATCCAAGTAGGACCGACACCGAGTTGGGCGAGATGGCGGCAACCTTCGATCACATGGTCGACGCTCTCGAGGAGGCGGTCACCGACGCCAGGAGAGCCGAGTCGTCGACGAGACAGTTCCTCGCCGATGCGTCGCACGAGCTTCGGACTCCGGTGGCGGTGATCCAAGCGAACGTCGAGAACATGCTGCGCGATCAGCCCGAGCGACCCGAGCGTGACAAGAAGGAGGTCGATCTCGCCGCCGCCGCGTCGCGCCTCGGCCGTCTGATTGACGATCTCTTGAACATCGCTCGACTCGAGGGGCGGGCCGACGTTCTCCACGAAGACTTCGACGTCGGCGCGCTCGCCGCGAGCGTCATCGAGGACATGCACGCTCGCGGCGACTCGACCACGATCACACTCCTAAAGGAAGACGCTCTCGCCCACGGCGACGTCTCTGGTATCTCACGCCTCATTCGAAATCTCCTCGACAACGCGATCTCGGTGACGCCACCGCGTGGGTCGATCGACGTCAGCGTGCGCGTCGTCGAAAACGACATCGAACTTCGCGTCGTCGACGCCGGACCGGGCATCTCCGACGTGGATCGGGAGCGCATCTTCGAACGATTCGTTCGTCTTCACAACCGTGAAGGGGGAACGGGACTCGGACTCGCGATTGCTCGCCAGATTGCTCGCCAACAGGATGGTGACTTAACCGTTGAAGACGTCACCAGTGGAACGAGTTTTCTTCTTCGCCTTCCTGCAAAGGTACGCTGAGTCGCTGTTGCGAGAAGGGTGACAAATCACTAGGGCGCTTCCGTCGGAGCGTGCAGTTCTTCGAGAAGTGCAAGTATCGCGCTCGGTGACGTCCCGCTCGGCGCGAGCTCAACTCGGAGTTCCTTCGTCGACTCGTTGTACGCGCTCGAGCCGTACTTTCGACGGAGTCGCAATTGCTGTGAGAGCGCCAACGTAAGTGGCCCCATCTTCAAGACCGGCTTCGAGCGCACGCCTACGCGCGCTGGCTGGACGACGACCGAGGTGACGAGGAAGTCGAGACACGCGAGGCGCAGACGTGCGAGGTCCAAGAGACCGATCGTCGCCGCGGGCAGCGCGCCGTAACGGTCGATCCATTCGTTGCGAAGGTCCTCGAGTTCGTCGGTGGACGTGACGCCGGCGAGACGGCGGTAGGCCTCGAGACGCGCGTCGTCGGCCTCGACGTACCCCTTGGGCAGATGCGCCTCGCCGGGGACGTCAAGGTTGATGGGGACGACGTCGGGCACGTGAAAACCTTTCGCGTCCGCGACGGCCTCGGCGACGAGTTGCACGTAAAGGTCGTAGCCCACGGCGGCGACCGGGCCGGACTGATCGTGACCGAGGAGGTTGCCCGCGCCACGGATCTCGAGGTCGCGCATCGCGATCTTGAAACCACTGCCGAGTGCGGTGTTGTCGCCAATGGTGCGCAGTCGCTCGTAGGCGGTCTCGGAGAGGACTTGGTCGGCCGGATGAAAGAGGTACGCGTACGCGCGCTGTCCACTTCGCCCAACGCGCCCGCGTAACTGGTGCAACTGACCGAGGCCGAGCCGCTCGGCGCGGTCCACGATCAAGGTGTTGACCGACGGCAGGTCGATCCCCGATTCGACGATCGTCGTACAGACCAACACGTCGTAGCGTCGCTCCCAGAAGTCGACCATCACGCGCTCGAGCGTGCCTTCGTCCATCTGGCCGTGCGCGACGGCGATCCTCGCGTCGGGGACCAGTTGACCGAGGCGTCGAGCCGTCTGGTCGATGTCGCTCACGCGATTATGCACAAAGAAGACCTGACCTTCACGAAGAAGTTCACGGCGAATCGCTTCGACGACAGCGGGCTCATTGAACTCCCCGACGTGCGTGAGGATTGGTCGGCGATCGGCCGGCGGTGTCGTGATCATCGACAGATCGCGGATCCCGGCGAAGGCCATCTCGAGCGTGCGGGGAATCGGGCTCGCGCTCAACGTCAACACGTCGACCCCCACCGAGCGCGTCTTGATCGACTCCTTGTGCTGGACCCCGAAGCGCTGTTCTTCATCGACGACGAGGAGTCCCAACTGCTTGAACGACACGGTGTCGCTGAGGAGGCGGTGCGTCCCGATGACGACGTCAATCGTCCCTTCGCTCAGTCCCGCCAACGTCGCTTTGGTTTCGCGCTCGTCGACGAAGCGGCTGAGCAGCGCGACCTTCACGGGAAAACCGGCGAAGCGTTCGCTGAACGTGGCGAAATGCTGACTCGCGAGCAACGTCGTCGGGACGAGGATCGCCGCCTGCTTATTGTCCTGGACGGCCTTGAAGACCGCGCGCAACGCGACCTCGGTCTTGCCGAAGCCGACGTCCGCGCAGACCAGTCGGTCCATCGGGCGCTCCGACTCCATGTCTGCCTTCACGTCGATGATCGCCTGGGCCTGATCCGACGTGAGGGTGAAGGGGAAGAGTTCTTCCATCTCGCGCTGCCAGGCTGTGTCGACAGAAAAGGCGTGGCCCTGGGCGACGGTTCGCAGTCGGTAAAGGTCGACGAGTTCTTGGGCGACGAGGAAGGCCGCGGCGCGCGCCTTCGCTCTCGTCTTTTGCCACTCCGCGCCGCCCATGCGCGAGAGGGAGGGACTGTCGCCTCCGGTGTAGGGAGTGAGTGCGTCGATCTGCTCGGTGGGCCAGTAGCTGCGGCCGTCCTTGAACTCGAGGATCAGGTAGTCGCGCGTGACGCCGTTGATCGCGCGTGTCGTGGTACCCGAGAAACGCGCGACACCGTGCTGGCGATGGACGACGTAACTGCCCACCGAGAGATCGTCGAAGAACCCGTCGACGTTGCGCGCTCGCGTCCTCGCGACGCGGCGCTGGCTTCGCCGTCCCGTGAGGTCGCTCTCGCTCCAAACGACAACCTCGGGCACGTCGAGCGAGAAGCCCGAAGGGAGTGAACTCTCTAACACGCTGAGTCGCGCCTCGAGCACGTGATTCGGATCGGTCGTGACGTCGAGGCCCTCGCCACGTAACTGATCGGCCATGCGTTCGATCGCGGCGGGTGTCGAGGTCAACACGACACCGCGGCGGTCCTTCGACCATCCGCGCACGTGCGCGGCGATGCGTGTGGCGTCACCTTGCACGACGGGCGGTGACGTCAGTTGTCCCGTCGCGCCGAGCGAGGACGCGCTGGTCTCCAACGCGACGTCGACTCGACCGTGCAGGACCTGGTCGTAGTCGAGGTGCAAGAGGGGCACGGTCCCACTCGCGCGCCAGGTGGCGGCAACCACGTCGGTCAGTTCGCGTTCTTCGCCCAGGAGTTCAACGAGTCGCGCGCGAACGCGGTCCGGCTCGACGACGAGGACGCTCGCGTCACCGACTTCGTCGAGCAGCGTGCGAGCGTCGGAGACAAAGAGTCCCATCCAGCCCTCCATGCCGTCGAAGAGTTGTCCGGTGGCGAGGCGGTCGAATGTCGCGCTCGCCCAGGGCTCACTCATCGAGAGTTCCTCGGCGCGAAGGCGCGTCACGTCGCCCGGCATCCATTCACGAGCGTGGGCGATCACCGCTTCGTCGAGGTCGTGGGTTGATCGCTGGGTCGC